>JBJEMT010000113.1:0-15243 GCA_051879815.1 Suilimivivens sp.
GTCAAAACATGAAAGCAGCAAAAGGAATTGTTTTTAAATATGGTGACAATGTGGATACAGACGTAATCATCCCTGCAAGATACTTAAATTCATCTGATCCGGCAGAACTAGCAACTCATTGTATGGAGGATATTGACAAGGATTTCATTAAGAATGTAAAGAAAGGCGATATTATTGTGGCAGATAAGAATTTTGGTTGCGGTTCTTCCAGAGAGCATGCACCGATTGCCATCAAGGCTGCAGGTGTGAGCTGTGTCATTGCCGAAACCTTTGCCAGAATTTTTTACAGGAATGCGATTAATATCGGACTTCCCATTATTGAATGTCCGGAAGCCTCTAAAGGTATTGAGAACGGAGATGAGGTGGAGGTTGATTTTGATTCCGGTATCATTAAGAATCTGACGAAGGGCACACAGTTCAAAGGACAGGCATTTCCGGAGTTTATGCAGAAGATCATTGCGGCAGAAGGCCTGGTAAATTATATTAATCAGAAATAGAAAATCAGGATATTTAATGCTTATGAACAAATTTATTGGTATTTTTGAATAATGTGTGATAAAATAGCAAAGGTATTCACAGGATAGACACATTTTCCTGTTAGAGTATACTTTATGAAAAAGTGAAAATAAATTGTTATAAGCGAGGAGGAGCTTTACAAATGGCTAAGAAAACTACGCCGGAAGTAAACGAAGAACAGAAGGTTCAGACAAAATATGATAGAAAGATGGCTGCCAGAAAAGCAATGGAAGCGAAAGATAAGCGTGATGAGAAAATTTTTAAAATTGTATCATCTGTAGTAGGTCTTGTTCTTGTTCTTGCGATTGTGATTGGTGTGGGCTCATCAATCATCAGAAAGCAGTCAGCTTTACATGGTACCTATATTCAGGTGGGTGACAGAAACGTAAGTCAGCTTGAATTTGATTATTATTACAATGCAGTTGTTAATAATTACATTTCTTCTTATGGTTCTTTACTGCCTTATATGGGACTTGATACTTCGCAGGATTTTGCTGACCAGATTTATGATGAAGAGAACAATCTGTCATGGAAAGATATGTTTGACCAGATGGCTGTTCAGCAGATGACGCAGGTCTTTGCACTTATTGCTGATGCAAAGGCGAACGACTTTGAATATGATGATACACAGGAGTATGAAGAACGAGTTTCCAGCTTTTCAGAGGCGGCAACATCGGCAGGGGGAACCGAAGCAGAATATTATAAAAACGCTTTTGGTCAGTATGCAACAAAAAGCAATGTAGCTTCCTTTATAAAAGAAGGAATGCTTGCTTCCGCTTATTATAATCATCTGACAGAGAACAATGCCCCCTCTGCGGAAGAGATAGAAAGCTATTATCAGGAAAATCCTCAGAACTATGATAAAGTGGATTACAGAAGCTTTGTATTTACTGCAGATGTCGCAGAAGATGCATCCGAGGATGATATCAATAAAGCAATGAGTGAGCTTAAGGAAAAAGCTGATGCATTTAAGGATGCACGTGTAAGCGGCAGCGATTTTGAAGAACTTTGTGTTGAGAATGCGTCTGAGGATGATAAGGCAAATTATGAGGACGCGGAAACAGAATATTGCTTAAGCGAGGGTATGTATCGTTCCTACACACCATCAGCAATCAGCAGCTGGTTATATGATGATGCCAGAAAAGAAAGTGATATAGAGGTTATTGAAGATACCGATAATCATCGTTACTATGTAGTAGAATTTGTAAGCAGATATTATGATGCGGAAGAGTCTGATGCAGAAATTTCAGATATCCTTGCATCCGATAAGACAACAGAATATATTTCAGGTCTTATGGAGAATTATCAGGTTACTGATACAAAAGGGAAATTAAATTATCTGAAAGTGGAAGCTGCAGCAGAAGATACGGAAAGCACCGATGAAACAGAAAGCACAGAAAATACGGAAAATGCTCAATAAAGAAAACCTGCGCCGTAAGGCGCACTAAGAAAAAGCCTGTGGAAAAATCAATTCCACAGGCTTTTGTATATGTGCGCCTTGCGGCGCAGGTTTATTTCAAATCATCCCTGAAAGGAACTGGTAAAAAAACCGGCATCCGATACAGGTTCTCCTGCGACAAGCAGATGATGCACATCTCCCATTGCCTGAACACGAAAATAAGCTTCATTGCTCCAGCGTTCCTCTGTCCCTAAAACAGTAAGGGAACTGGTGGGCAGGAAAAAGCCATGAGCCAACAGAGGAAATGGAATATTCAGCAGATGTGACAACATAATGCAGATAGCGCCAAGGTGACAGAAAATCACAACAGTGGGCTCATCTTCCAGGCATACAGGATTATTGATATGCGCTACATTGTCAGGCGCTGTGGTAGCTGTAATGAAAACTTCTTTCTTATCCGGCATCCGGTAAAAGTTTTCTTCCCTTACATAACCATAGTTTTTCAGAAATTCATCCAGATTATTGCATACTTCTTTATATTTTATTGCAATATCAGGATTCTGGCACATAATATCGGATTGTACCCATCCATCCCTTGACAGCATAAGAACATCATTGCACCATGAGGAGGGAACAAGATCCCACGGTACACCATGTCTTCCTGTGACGGGATCATCAATGGGATAATAAAATTCCCTGGTCCAATCAAGAATTTCTGCACTGCGGTTCATTTTTTCCAATGTGCAGGAGGCAGTTGCTCTGGCTCGTCCAAGAGGAGAAGTATAAAAGTTTGTTACATTCCATTTACTGATACGTTCTGCAAGAAGTTTTGCTTCTCTCCAGCCTTTTTCAGTCAGACTGTCATGTTCATAGTCAGGATCACCGTGGCGGACAAAAATAAGTTTCATGATAATCTTCCTTTCTTTCTATCAATAGGTATAGTCTATCATATTGTCTTCAAAAAATAAATATAAGAAGATACTTGAAACATATGTTCGGTCATGCTAAAATAAAGTATGAGTAAAGATAAGAAGGAATTATTACGAAAATTAAGAGGAGACATTATTGTAGTGTCATTGGTATTGATCATGGCATTTTTAGCGTTTCTGATCCCTTGTTTTATGCATGCTGCGCAGACCGCCAGTGAAGTTGTAATCCTGCAGGACGGAGAGGAAACCGGCCGTTACAGTCTCTTGGAAAATAGGACGATCACAGTATCTTTTCATGATGAGGGATATAATCTTATACTGATCAGTGAGGGAAAGGTTAGCGTAACTGATGCCGACTGTCCCGATAAATTGTGTGTCAAGCAAAGAGATATCAGTAAAAACGGAGAGAGTATTATTTGTCTTCCGCATAAGCTTGTTATTATGATAGAATCTTTGGAGGAAAGTGACCTTGATGCAGTCACAAATTGATAAATGAGAACAAAAACAGCTTATCTTGGCCTGTTTCTTGCTTTTGCCCTTATTTTGTCTTATATTGAAGTTCTAATCCCTTTTTCCTTCGGGATACCGGGGATCAAGCTGGGGCTTGCCAATCTCGCGGTGGTTTTGACACTATATCTGATAGGATACAGGGAAGCGTTTGTTTTGACCATTGTAAAAGCCCTGTTATGCAGTCTTTTGTTTGGTAATATGTCCATGATGTTATATAGTCTTACCGGAGCGATACTCAGTTTTATTGTCATGGCACTCATGGTTAAGAGCAACAGGTTTCATCTTCCTTTTGTGAGCGCTGCGGGAGGGGTGATGCACAATATCGGACAGCTTCTTGTTGCGTATTTTGTGGTGAAGACATATGGTATTCTTTACTATGTTCCTGTATTGATACTGGCAGGGCTGATAACCGGAATACTGATTGGAATTACAGCATCTCTTGTACGTCCTTATATTAATAGAGTAATTGAGAGAGGAAGCAATTTATGATAGCATTTATAAAAGGAGTTATAGAAGATATCGCCGGAGATAATGTGATAATTGATACAGGCGGGATAGGCTATAATCTTAAAATTTCTGAGGGAACGGCAGCTGCCCTGCCGGGAATCGGAAGAGAAGTAAAACTCTACACTTACACCTGTGTCAGGGAAGATGCATTCCTTCTTTATGGTTTTTTGACAAGAGATGATCTGGAAATTTTTAAAAAACTGATCACTGTTAACGGAATCGGCCCTAAGGGTGGTCTTGCCATCCTTTCTGTTATGAGTGCAGATGACCTTCGTTTTGCCATTATGTCGGGAGATGCCAAAGCCATTGCCAAAGCTCCAGGGATTGGGGCAAAAACTGCAAGCAGGGTAATCCTTGATCTGCGGGATAAAATTTCTATTGAGGATACCTTGATCAAGAGAGAAATGAACGAACATTCCGGCAACGATGCCAGAGCTTTAGACAATGCGGCCAGAAATGAAGCAGTAGAAGCGCTGATTGCGCTTGGCTATAACCCTTCTGATGCTTTAAAGGCAGTGAAAAAAGCTGCACCTGCAGAAGACGCTGATGTTGAGACCATCTTAAAGCTTGCTCTGAAAAATATGTATTAGAAAGTGAATGTTTATGGCTGGGAGAATGATAGAAACCAATTTAATTGAAGAGGATATAAAACTGGAGGGTTCATTACGTCCGCAACAATTGACTGACTATATCGGTCAATCTAAGATTAAAGAAAACCTGAAAATATATATTGAAGCAGCAAAGCAGAGAAAGGATCCTCTTGATCACGTTTTGTTTTATGGACCGCCCGGTCTTGGCAAAACAACTCTTGCCGGCATTATTGCCAATGAAATGGGTGTTAATATGAAGGTCACAAGCGGGCCTGCCATTGAAAAACCGGGCGAAATGGCAGCAATTCTGAATAATTTACAGGAAGGTGATCTTTTATTTGTTGACGAAATCCATCGTCTGAACAGACAGGTGGAGGAAGTCCTTTATCCGGCCATGGAAGATTTTGCAATTGATATTATGATTGGAAAAGGACAGGCTGCACGTTCAATCCGCCTTGACCTGCCTAAGTTTACTTTGGTAGGAGCCACAACCAGGGCAGGACTTCTTACGGCACCGCTGCGCGACAGATTTGGCATCATCCACCGTCTTGAATTTTATTCGGTTGAAGAGCTTCAGCAGATCATTATGCATTCTGCAAGGGTACTGAACGCTCCGGTAGAACCTGCTGGCGCCATGGAGATGGCAAGAAGGAGCCGGGGCACGCCCAGACTGGCAAACCGTATCCTGAAGAGAGTGCGTGATTTTGCACAGGTAAAATATGATGGAATTATCACGGAAGAGGTTGCAATTACAGCACTTGATTTAATGGATGTTGATCCTATGGGACTTGATCATATTGACCGGAATATGCTTTTCACTATGATCCATAAGTTTAATGGCGGACCGGTAGGTCTTGATACTTTAGCCGCTGCTATCGGGGAAGATTCCGGTACCATTGAAGATGTTTATGAACCATATCTGATTAAAAACGGTTTTATTAACAGAACTCCAAGAGGAAGGGTAGTTACAGATTTCGCATATCATCACTTAGGACTTGAAATTCCGAAATAATATGCGTATAATCAAAACTATAAATGAAAAAGGGGTGATGGTCATGTCAGTAAAGACAGATACGGAAGTTATTATCGGCGGTAAAGTTTTTACTTTAAGCGGATATGAAAGTGAAGAATATTTACAGAAGGTCGCCTCTTATATTAATAACAAAATGGCTGAGTATAATAAAGTGGATTCTTTCAGGAGACAGCCCATTGATACTCAGAATGTTTTGTTGCAGTTGAATATTGCAGATGATTATTTTAAAGCCAAAAAGCAGATCACGCTTCTGGAGGAAGAAATACAGAGCAAGGAAAAAGAACTGTATAATCTAAAGCATGAACTGATAGCAGCCCAGATTAAACTTGAAAATACTGAAAAAAACATTAAAAGTCTTCAGAACGAAATCAATGAAAGTACCAAAAAGATCGTTCGGCTTGAAACGGAATTGAAAAAGTAATAACAACAGGAATAACAAAAGCTGTCTGCCAATGGACAGCTTTTCCTTTTATGGAGAGCTTATGAAGAAAGTGGAATTACTGGCTCCCGCCGGAAATTATGAGGCTTTGGTCGGCGCTATCGCCGCCGGTGCAGATGCCGTTTATCTTGGCGGAAATGCCTTTGGCGCCAGAGCTTATGCAGATAATTTTTCACAGGATGAAATTTGTGAAGGGATTAAGTACGCCCATACATTTAATAAAAAAATATATCTTACCGTAAATACACTGGTAAAGGAGCAGGAATTTACAGCCCTGTATGATTTTTTACTGCCTTTATACGAAGCAGGACTTGATGGTGCTATTATACAGGATCTTGGTGTTTTTTCTTTTGTTCGGGACTATTTTCCTTTATTGGAACTCCATGTCAGCACACAGATGACGATAACAGGATCTTATGGAGCTGCTTTACTGAAGCAGGAAGGAGCCTGCAGAATCGTGCCTGCAAGAGAATTATCTCTTGCAGAAATAAAATCAATCAAAGAAAAGGTGGATATTGAAATTGAGACCTTTATCCATGGTGCCATGTGTTATTGCTATTCTGGCCAATGTCTGTTCAGCAGTATTTTAGGTGGCAGAAGCGGAAACCGAGGACGTTGTGCACAACCCTGCCGTCTGCCTTATCATGTAAATAGCGGCAGAGAACAATATCCGCTTAGCATGAAGGATATGTGTACCATAACTATTTTGCCTGAGTTGATGGAAGCGGGGATTGATTCCTTTAAGATTGAAGGACGTATGAAAAAGCCGGAATATGCAGCCGGAGTCACCGCGATTTATCGTAAGTATATTGATAAGTATTATCATGATCTTGCTTGTGGAAAGCAAAGGGAATATGAAGTTTCGAAGGAGGATATGGAGCATCTGAAGTCTCTTTATATCAGAAGTTCCCTATCGGAAGGATATTATCATCAGCATAATGACAGGGATATGGTCACATTGTCGTCCCCTGCTTATTCGGGAAGTGATGAAAATCTTCTTAACCGGATTCGGGAAAATTACATTGAAAAAGAGAGTAAGCTGCCGGTTTCTATAGAAGCTTTGTTGAAAGAAGGTCAAGCAGCACGATTAACACTTTCTTGCGGGAAAGCTGTTGTCAGTGTGGAAGGAAGTGTTGTTCAGAAAGCCGTGAAGCAGCCTCTTTCAAGACAGAAGATAGAAGAACAGCTGCAAAAAAGCGGGGGAACCTGTTTTGAAATCAGAGGCATAAAAATAGATGGTGATGAGAATATTTTTTTACCTGTAAGCGCACTCAATCTTTTGAGACGTGAGGGTCTTATTTCCCTTCAGGAACAAATCATAAAGGCAAATGGTTTTGCTTATGAAAACAGAAAGGCGGTTTCTTTTTCCAAATACCAATATGAGGAATATTGCAAGACTGCTTCAGATGATGGGGAAAAGAAAAGACCGGTTATTCACGTTCTTGTCAATGACCGGGAACAGCTTCAGGCTGCTCTTGACAGAGCTGTGGACAGAATTTATATTGATAAGATCAATATTGATGAAAAATTTATAGAATTGCTTACGTCATATAAAGAGAAAAATCATACGGAATTTTATCTTGCCTTTCCCTATATTGTCAGGAAGCAAAATTATGATTTCTTTTCCGAACTTTTTCGTTTGCTGCAAACACCGGTCTTCGAGGGAGCGCTGGTAAGAAATCTTGAATCAATAGCTTATCTGAAGGCGCTTGGAAATGAAAAAAAACTTGTTGCCGATGTAAATCTGTATTCCTTTAACAGACAGGCATATGAAAGTCTGAAAAGAAAAACAGCGGAAGTGTATTTTCCTGTAGAATTGAATCTGCATGAATGGAAGGATTTACAAAAAAGTGCAGGACTTAACAGGAAAGAGGTTTCTGCAATGGTCTATGGCAGGTTACCCATGATGATCTCTGCCGGATGTCTGAAAAAAACGGAAGGCACATGCAGTCAGAAATCCGGTTTTTCTGAATTGACAGACAGATATCAGAAACAATTTCCTGTTTATAATGATTGCACTTACTGTTATAATATTATTTACAACAGCATCCCCCTGTCACTTCATAAGCTGTTTGATAAGGGAGATTGGAAACCGGGCAATTGCCGTCTTGATTTTACCATTGAGAGCGGGGCAGAAACCGGTAACGTTATTGAATATTTTCAAAAGTTATCCTGTGGTCAGTATAAAGCACCCTTTTATCAGGAATATACTACCGCACATTTAAAACGAGGAGTCGAATAGATGGAGTTATACGTCAGCGAGTTTTCCAAATATATTATAACATTGCTGATCGCATTATATACCTATGAGTGCTTTGCCGTATTCCGGTTTGATGATGAGAGCCGCAGAAACGGAATTTATGTCAGACAGAATATTCTGATGTTTGCCATCCATTTCAGCTGTTTTATTGTGATCTGCTTTGAAACCGGAGATATTACGTATCTGTTTTTTTATGCCTTTCAGCAGATCATATTGTATGCAGTCATTGTCCTGTTCAGAATGCTGTATCCAAGGAGCAACCGGCTTGTGATCAACAATATGTGTATGCTGCTGTCTGTTGGATTCATTATCCTGACAAGGCTTTCTTTTGAAAAAGCAATCAAGCAGTTTATTATTGTAACTGCTTCTTTGGTGGTTGCCCTGATCATTCCGTTTTTTGTTCACAAATTTAAATTTTTAAAGGGGTTAAAATGGATTTATGCGATTGTAGGAATATCGGCTCTTTCCATAGTACTGATTCTGGGGCAGACTACTTATGGCAGTAAGCTGTCTTATTCCATCGCAGGAATAACTTTTCAACCTTCCGAATTTGTAAAGATCATCTTTGTTTTTTTTGTAGCAAGTGCCCTTTATAAATCTTCCGGTTTCTTTGAGGTGTTTACAACCGCAGTCATTGCAGCGGCTCATGTCATTGTGCTTGTATGCAGTAAAGACCTTGGCAGCGCCTTGATTTTCTTTGTGGTATATGTACTTATGGTATTTATTGCCAGTGGTAAAATCCTTTATCTGTTAGCTGGTGGCGTTGGTGGTTCTGTGGCTGCTTATATTGCTTATCAGGTATTTTCCCATGTGCAGGTAAGAGTGCAGGCTTGGAAGGATCCCTGGAGCGTTATTGATTCCACGGGCTATCAGATCACCCAGTCCCTGTTTGCTATTTCAAGCGGCGGCTGGTTCGGCCTTGGACTCTATAAGGGAACACCGGATTCTATTCCGTTTGTAGAAGCTGATTTCATATTTTCTGCTATTGCAGAGGAACTTGGAATCTTATTTGCGGTATGCCTGATCCTGATTTGTGTCAGCTGCTTTATTATGTTCATGAACATATCTGTAAAGCTGAACGATAAGTTCTATCAATTAACTGCCTTTGGACTTGGCGTTACTTATATTTTCCAGGTATTTCTGACTATCGGCGGAGGGACTAAATTCATTCCGCTGACCGGTGTCACTTTGCCTTTTATCAGTTATGGCGGAAGCTCTGTATTGACTACATTGGTCATGTTTTCCGTTATAGAAGGACTGTATATGATCAGGGAGGATGAGGCAGACGCGGAAAAGCAGAAAAAGATTCAGGCAAAGCGAAAGAAAAGAAGACAAGCGAAAACTGAAAAAACGAATAGGAAAAAGGATGAATTTATGATTAATGACTTAGATGAGGTCGAAGATATAGATGAAGAAGAATACTAAAAAAACAGAAAAAGCAAAAAAGAAAATGAGCAGACAGATCATGATGATTACCTGGGCATTTACACTGCTTTTCCTTGGGATGATCGGATATATTACTCATTACTCCATAACTCATCAGCAGGAGTTGATCAATAACAGCTATAACGGCAGACAACAGATGCTTCTTGCACAGAACAGAAGAGGAACCATTTATTCGGCAGCCGGTGATATACTTGCAAAAACTGTCGTAGATGAAAACGGAGAAGAAATAAGAGAATATCCTTACGATAATCTGTTCTCCCATGTGGTGGGGTATTCTGTGAATGGCAGGATGGGTGTGGAAGACCAGGCAAATTATTACCTGATCAATTCCAATGCTCCGCTTTCTGAAAAAGCGAAGCTTGACATCAGTGAAGAAAAATATCCCGGAGATGATGTCTATACCACTCTGGACGTGAATTTACAGCAGGTAGCTTCGACAGCTCTTGGTGTATATCGTGGTGCTGTTATTGTGACAGAACCTTCTACCGGTAAAATTCTGGCTATGGTCAGTAAGCCTGATTTTGATCCGGGAACTGTGGAAACAGAATGGGATAACCTCAGGGAAGACAGTGAGAAAGGAGTGCTTTTAAACCGTGTGACACAGGGGCTGTATCCGCCCGGCTCTACTTTTAAGATCATTATGGCACTGGAATATATCAGGGAGAATCCTGAGACCTATAATAGTTACAGTTATAATTGTACCGGAGCAATCACAAGGGGAGAAGACAGGATTCAATGTTACCATGGCACTGTTCATGGGCAGGTGGATTTTGCCCGTTCCTTTGCAAAGTCCTGCAATACTTCTTTTACTAATATAGGATTATCTCTGGACAAAAGCGCTTTTGAAAATACGTTATCCGATCTGATGTTTAACAGTGAGCTCCCTTTAAGTATGAATTACAGTCAGAGCAGAATTGAAGTAAACGCAGACACTACAGATTCTGATATAATGCAAGTCTCTATTGGACAGGGAACTACGGCAATGACGCCTATGCATTTAAATATGATCACATGTGCCATTGCCAATCAGGGGACCTTAATGAAGCCTTATGTGGTTGATCATGTTGAGAACAGTGTTGGCAGTACGATCAAAACTTTTAACCCTGCCACATACAAAAAAATCATCACGGAAGAAGAAGCAGGTATTCTTTCTGATCTGATGGCGGATGTTGTAAATGAAGGGACTGCCTCCCGTTTAAAAGGATTGTCCTATACAGCGGCAGGAAAGACAGGTTCTGCGGAATACGGCACAGTGAAAGGAGACAGTCATGCATGGTTTACCGGCTTTGCACCGGTGGAAAATCCTGAAATCTGTGTTACAATTGTTATTGAGGGAGCCGGAGCAGGCGGTGATTATGCTGTTCCTATTGCCAAAAGAATTTTTGACGCTTACTTTGGTGTGTAGAAGGTGAAAAGGAATGAAATTTTATAAATATCTCTATATTGGCGATACTGTTAAAGATCCGGCTAAAGTAAAAAGAAAATTAAAACACCACGCAGGGCAGCTTGTTTATGTGATCTGCATTGCACAGGGTGCCGATCAGCTGGAAATTTTTCACAGCGCTTTTTTGAAACAGCGATATTACAGACTTTATCCGCCTATTGTAGTAGGAATTGCCAATAGTTATGACGAAGCAGTGGAACTGGTGATCAGAATGACAAAAGAGTGTCTGAATGCTACCGGAAACTGTAACATAAAAGAGTATTTAAAAATAAAAGCCAAAAATCCTGGAGATAAATAATGGTAACAGTACTTTTAAGTATTTTAAAAATAATCGGAATTATTCTACTCTGTCTTTTGTTGCTGGTGTTTGCTTTATTACTGCTTATTTTGTTCGTACCTGTCCGGTATCAGATCAAAGGATACCGAAAGGAAGGTGATGAGGTACCGGTAAGGGTCGTGGCAAAAGCGACATGGCTATTGCATATTTTGAATGTGGCATTTCGGTATCCGGAAGAAGCCTATATCAAAGTAAGGATATTCTGTTTTACATTTTTTTCTACAAAGAAAAAAACGCAGTCAAAGGATAAGCCTGAAGAGCCAAAAAAGCCGGTACAGGATTCTGTAAAAACAGAAACAACCGAAAGAAATGCAGAATCTGTCAAAGAGGAAAGTGTAAAAGAGGAAGGTGCAAAAGAGAAAGGTGCAGTGGAAGAGCCTTCAGAAAAAGAACATGCACAGGATACCGGTGAACACTCTAAAATTACGGAAGAAGAGGAAAATCCAAAACTTTCGGGATTTATCAAAAAGCTTTTTACTATCCTTAAAAATATTAAGTACACAATTTGCCAAATATATGATAAGATAAAACATATTATAAAAAATATCAGGTACTATATTAAAATTGTGAAAAGTGATGCTTTCCAAAGAGCATGGAAGTGCTGCAGCCGGGAAGCCATTCTCCTTGTCAGAAATATTCTTCCGGGAAAGCTGAAAGCTGAGTTTGTCATAGGAACCGGAGACCCGGCAAGTACTGCACAGATTCTTTCTGTGCAGGGAATCCTTTATCCGTTATTGGGAGAACACATTTGTATTACACCTGATTTTGACAATTCTATTATAGAAGGTGATTTTTTCATGAAAGGAAAGATCACGGTATTTAAAATCCTGAAAACTGCAGTCAAGGTATATTTTAATAAAGATCTGCGCAGAGTAATCCGATTGTTTAAAAAGGAGGCAGCATAATGGCTGAAAATAATTTTACCGGTGTAATTGAATCTCTGATGAAGGGAATGAATACGGTTTTGTCTACAAAAACGGTGGTCGGGGAACCTACAAGGCTTCCTGATGATACGGTCATCGTACCTCTTGTGGATGTAAGCTTTGGAGTGGGAGCAGGCGCAAACGTGGGAGATAAAAAGAACGGTGGTGCCGGAGGCTTTAGCGGAAAGATGTCCCCAGGTGCTGTTCTTGTGATCAAAAACGGAAGTACCAAGCTGGTCAATATAAAAAATCAGGATACCATGACCAAAGTACTTGATATGATTCCTGATATTGTTGACAAGTTTACAGCGCCCAAGGAGGAAATGATCGATAATGAAGATGCTGTTGATATCGCATTTCCCAAGGAAGAGGATAAGGACATGCAATAATTTCCTTTGAACTGCATAAGATGAATTAAGAAAGCATAAGTAGGTTGGCTGGCATGAAAAAGATGATCGGATTTATAGCATTTTGGATTGCTGTTGGAATGTTACTTATGCTTTTTCTTACACATCATTATTTAATTGCACTGGTCATCATAGGATTGCTGTTACTGATAGGCTATAATTTCTATTATTGTGATTGAAAAGTAACTGGAGAATATCATGGGAATTTTTGATGAAAATACGAAAACTGGGCAGGATTTTGAAAAAACTCTTGTAGAAGGCAGCCTGGACGAGCTGAATGAATTGAAAGCATGGCTTTTTAAGGAAAATATCCGTATTGAAACCGAGAAGAGCGAATTAAAACGTCTGGAAGAAAAGTTCTTCAAGGAAAAACAGCAGTTTCAGTCTGAAATGGATGAGGTAAACAGAAAGCTTGTTACTGAACGGAAACGGTTGAAACAGGATGAAATGTTTTTTGACAAAAAGATGGACATCCTTAAAAACGGATTCGCCCAACTGGACGCAGAGAGAAGACAGTTTGAAAAAGAAAAACTGAGCTTTGATGCAAGAAGAGATGCTCACGACAGCTATATAAGACAGGAAAAAAACATGGACACTGCAAAACTGATGTTCCAGGGGGTAAAAAGCCAGCTGGCGCTTAAGAAAAGATACCGTGACCTGATTAAGATGTTCCATCCCGATAATATAGCGGGAGACCATGAGATGGTACTTCTCATCAATTCCGTGTATGAGGAATTGAAAAAAGATTATGATATAGGCAAGCAGGCATGATAAAGAGAAGAGTATGCCGGAAAAGAATAAAATAAAAAACTGCTGCAGAATCTACAGCAGTTTTTACTTTCCTGTAATAACTATGCTCTTTCAACTTTTCCGGATTTTAAACAATTTGTACAAACGTGCATTCTTTTAGGAGCTCCGTTTACTTTACATTTAACACTCTTAATATTGGAATTCCAAATTCTGTTAGATCTTCTATGAGAATGGCTTACGTTATTTCCGAAATGAACGCCCTTACCACAAATATCACATTTAGCCATCATTGCACCTCCTAACATTTATTTAATATCTATGTGCTTATTTTTAAAAATGCACGGAATAATTCCGCAACAGTTGTATAATATCAGAAAATGTTTCATAATGCAAGCATAATTTTAAATTGTTTGTATTTCTGTTTTTAACTCATTTGCAAATTATAAAATTTATGGTTTCTTTTTTACCGATTTAAGGTTATAATTAATGTATATGTATAAAATTAAGGAGGCAGCCTATGAAATCTTCTTCAATGAATACCCATATGGGTAATATTTCTATTGATAATGAAGTAATCGCCCAGTATGCAGGCAGCGTTGCCATGGAGTGCTTTGGTATTGTTGGCATGGCGGGCATTAATGTAAAAGATGGACTGGTTAAATTATTGAAAATGGATAGTATGACCAGAGGCATCAATGTAGTGAACAAGAATAATAAGCTCACATTGAATTTCCATGTCATTGTAGCATATGGTGTAAGTATCCTGGCAGTAACAGACAATTTGATCAGCAACGTAAAATATAAGGTAGAGGAATTTACCGGTATCGAAATCGAAAAAATAAACATCTTTGTTGAAGGTGTTAGAGTGATTGACTAATAGGAGGATATATTTGTGGTTAATACAATCGACGCTAAGTTACTTGCAAAGATGTTCTTAGCTGGTGCAAAAAATTTGGAATCCAAAAAAGAATGGATCAATGATTTAAATGTTTTCCCTGTTCCGGACGGTGATACAGGTACCAATATGACACTTACCATTATGTCTGCGGCAAAGGATGTTTCCGCAATGGAGAATCCGGATATGCTTTCTTTATGTAAGGCAATTTCTTCCGGTTCCCTGCGGGGTGCAAGAGGTAATTCCGGTGTTATTTTATCCCAGCTTTTCAGAGGTTTTACCAAGACCATAAGAGAGAAGGATGAACTTACGATACCCATTCTTGCAGATGCTTTTGATAAGGCTGTGGAAACTGCTTATAAAGCAGTCATGAAGCCCAAGGAAGGTACAATTCTTACTGTGGCTAAGGGTGGTGCACAGAAAGCAAGGGAACTTGCCGATGAAGGCTGTGAAGATTTGTCATATTTTCTGGATGAAGTGATTAAATATGCTGATGAAGTCCTTTTAAAGACTCCTGAAATGCTCCCTGTTTTAAAGCAGGCCGGTGTTGTGGATTCCGGCGGGCAGGGACTTATGCAGGTGCTGAAAGGGGCTTATGATGCATTTCTTGGAAAAGAAATTGATTTAACCATTCCTGAGGTCACTCATGTAAAATCATCCAAAGCGAATATAGATGCCCAGGCAGAAGCTGATATCAAATTTGGTTATTGTACGGAATTTATCATTATGCTTACCAGAAACTTTAATATCAAGCAGGAAATCGATTTTAAAGAATATTTGGAATCAATCGGCGATTCTATTGTGGTAGTGGCAGATGATGATGTAGTCAAAGTACATGTGCATACCAATGATCCAGAT
>JBJEMT010000114.1:0-15077 GCA_051879815.1 Suilimivivens sp.
GTTATGCATGAGGGTAAGACTGCATCACAAGTCGAAGATTTTCTATGAATTTTGCACCGATAATCGGTCTAATCTTTTTGGCTGCGTTTCTGTTTTCCAACAAGGAATATATGAATTTGAATAAAAGGGAGAAGAACAGCTATGATTAATATTATTTTTTTATTTCTCATGTGTATTACCGTTTTACAATATTTTATCTGGAGGATCGCTTGTATGCTTCCCGTTCATGGGACAGTGTTTGGAATGATACTCGGATGTCTTCTCCTTGCAGCGTAATTTCTCATCACTTTTAAGATGATGGTACAGTTTTTCAACTGTGCCAGAAACCGCAAGTTTCAGCAGAAGATACCGTCCTACTGGGAGGAAAATCTGCCGGATGTGGATGTATATGTGACGGCCTGTCATGAACCTTCATCGCTGATTGAAAACACATTGAAGGCCTGCTTCAGGCTACAGTATCCCGATTTAAGAAGGATCCATATCTGGCTTCTTGATGACGGGGACAACCCGGAGCTTGAAAAGCTTGCAAAAAGTCTGCAGGTGGGATATATCACAAGAAAAGACCACAGCGGGGCAAAAGCAGGAAACTTAAATCATGCCATGCTGATTACGGGCGCACCGCTCATTGCAATTTTTGATGCGGATATGGCACCCCATTCGGATTTTCTCATGAAAACAGTGCCTTACTTTTTGAAGGCGGAAGAATCCCTAATGAGCAGGAGAATTTTTACCGGAATCTGGAACCCTCCAGAAATGCAGTCAATACAGTAGTGTTTGGAGGAAGCAATGCGGTTCTTTTGCGGAGAGCCATTGAGGAGACAGGTGGATTTTGTGAAGGTACACTGACCGAGGATTATGCCACCGGCTTAAAGATGCAGAAGGCAGGCTATCGGGCAATCACTATAATCTCAGCAATGTGCGGTGGTCGTATATCTATGATATGAGCCTGACACCGTTTCTGCTGATTCCCATTCTGAAGGAGAGCTTCGGAATCAGAGAGACGAAATTTGCCGTGACAGGTTCGGCGGATAAAAAGAAAGGCTGGCACTGGTACTATCCAATCCCCTTTACTGTTTTGTATCTTTTATCTGTAATTGCTCTGTGCAAGACCGGTATTATGATCTCAAGAATGAGAAGCGGCGGTTATTTCTTTCTGCTGTTCTGGCAGCTTGTGAATCTGTATTATATGTCCTTTGAAATCCTGTTTATCTGGCGGGCTAAGAAGGAGGGAGAAAAGATTGTCGTATTGCAGAAGCAAAGTGCCGCGGAGCGCAAAAAGGAGTTTTATAAAAAATGGTCAGGAAAGCGGGTGCGTGGTGCTGCTCTTACTTATCTCATAGAGGGTCTGGTGATTTTGGCGGTTGCTATGATCACCCACGGTACAAAATCTGTTCTTGTGGAAGCTTCTTATCGAAATGAGTTAGAACGGAACGATACAAGATATTTTCAGATGGCAAACTGGAAGAATGCGGACAGCCGTTTCTTAAACGATTTCAGAACTGACAATATATCTTTTTCGGATGGACAGATGCATCTTGCTTTGACGCCGCTGAGGATTTTCATGAGTACAGCTTTAGGTGGAATGAGGATGGTATTACCTGGTTTGTGGACGGGCAGGAATGTTATTATGTCAGCGCGGGGGAAAATGATCTTCCGAAGACGCCAAGCCACATCATGATGAATCTCTGGGCAGGGGATGCATCTGCTCCCGGTATGAAGGACTGGCTCGGAGCATATGAACCTGTCGGAACGGTGGAGGCTTTGTATGACTGGTTTTCCTACGAGTCGGAAACCTGAAAAACCAGGGTATCAATCGAAAAGTGTGATACAACAAAAACCCCCGAAACTGCGCCTTTGCAGCTTCGGGGGCTTTTTTAGGGGAGGATAAGTATTTCATTTATCTTTTTGTACAGTGGTATTATCCACTTTGTCAAAGGAGGGGGTTCCGTTGACTAATCATATTATTACCCCGAAAATATTATCCTATTCAATAAAAAATGTATTTTTTATAAAAAAATTTACTTTTTCCCAAAACTAATATATAATACAAAAAGATGTTTGATTTAGAAATATCCGTACCATGCGGATAAGGAGGATTATTTTATGGCATTACTACAGCAATGGCGTGATATGGCCTACTCAGAAACAGCAAACAAAGGTGATTTGCAGAGACTTTGGAGTGATTATTTCCAGAAGGAAAAAGATATCTATGCAAGCCTTTTGACAAATCCCGATGAGGAAGTAAAGGGAACAGTAAAAGAGCTGGCAGAAAAATATGAAGTTGATATGATGACCATGACCGGTTTTCTTGACGGTATCAATGACAGCTTAAAAACTCCCAATCCGATTGAAGAAATGGAAGAAGATACCGTAGTAAATCTCGGTTTTGATAAAGCGCTTCTGTATAAGAACATGGTGGCAGCAGGTGCGGACTGGCTGTACGGACTGCCTGAGTGGGAAGCTATTTTTGACGAGGATACCAGAAAGGCACTTTATAAGGAACAGAAGTCTTCCACTACCATTGTAAAACCGGACAAGATCTATCCTAACGATCCCTGTCCCTGCGGAAGCGGCAAAAAGTATAAAAAGTGCTGCGGAAAGAATAAATAGCAAAATTTTGCTCTTTACAGATGAAAAAAAGTGTCCTATTATAGTGACAGATGAAAGACAGATAACACGTTGACGAGAAGAGTAAGATGTGAAATGCATCAGAGAGGAACATCAGACATAAAGAAGCCTGAGAGCAGCAGTGTCTGTGCTGGAAATGTTCTTACAGGAAGCATCCGAAAACTGACTCCGAGTGGCCCCAATCCGGTCCGTATTACCTACGTTACAGGTATCGAGAGGTTTCCGTAAGCGGTGAAAGGCTTAAGGAAGCAAGCAGGGTGGAACCGCGTTTTTACGTCCCATGCACATTTCGTGCATGGGATTTTTTTTAGTCGGTTTGTATGATCTGCGGGCGCAGATTCGAAAGGAGAATGGATATGAAGGAAAAATTGGAGGAATTTAGAGTATCCTTATCGGATACCACCAGTATGAGCAAAAGGGAATTTCTGTTGACACTGGCCGTATGTATTCTCGGCGGTATTGTGTTTGGGATGTTTTGCTCTCCGAGAAAGTCAACGGTCATCGGAAGCAATAACGGAAATAACAGCGGTAACGGAAACTGTGGCGGCTGTGAAGAAGAGGAAATAAGTAAGGAGGATAACTGAAATGAAAATCACATTGAAAGACGGCTCTGTTAAAGAATATGACAGCGCAAAAAGTGTTTATGAAATTGCAGCAGATTTAAGTGAAGGACTTGCAAGAGTGGCATGTGCCGGAGAAGTGGACGGTGAAGTGGTGGATCTTAGAACCGTCCTTGATAAGGATTGTTCTTTAAATATATTGACAGCGAATGATCCGGAAGGCTTACGTGTAGTAAGACATACCTGCTCCCATGTTATGGCAGAAGCAGTGAAGAGAATTTTCCCGGACGCAAAGCTGGCCATCGGTCCCAGCATTGATACCGGTTACTATTATGACTTTGAGCATGCACCTTTTTCCAGAGAAGATCTTGATAAGATTGAAGCGGAAATGAAGAAGATCATCAAGGAAGGCCATGAGTTAAAGAGATTTACCCTTCCCAGAAAAGAAGCTATCAAGTTTATGGAGGAAAAGGGAGAACCTTATAAGGTAGAACTGATTCAGGATCTTCCGGAGGATGCGGAGATTTCCTTCTATGACCAGGGCGGCTTTACAGACCTTTGTGCAGGACCTCATTTAATGAGCACCAAAGGCATTAAGGCATTTAAACTGACTTCATCTTCCGGTGCTTACTGGAGAGGAGATTCCAATAAGGCAATGCTCCAGAGAATTTACGGTACAGCCTTCAATAGGAAGGAAGAACTTGCCGAATATCTGGAATACCTTGAAAATATCAAGCTCCGCGACCACAATAAGCTGGGACGTGAGATGGAACTGTTTACCACGGTAGATGTGATCGGACAGGGACTTCCCCTTTTGATGCCCAAGGGTACTAAGATTATACAGACTCTCCAGCGCTGGATTGAAGACCTTGAGGATAACGAGTGGGGCTATGTAAGAACCAAGACTCCTCTTATGGCAAAGAGTGATCTTTATAAGATTTCCGGTCACTGGGATCACTACAAGGAAGGCATGTTTGTTCTGGGTGATGAGGAAAAGGACAAAGAAGTGTTCGCCCTTCGCCCCATGACCTGTCCGTTCCAGTACTATGTATATAAGGCAACACAGCACTCCTACAGAGATCTGCCTATCCGTTACGGCGAAACCTCCACACTGTTTCGAAATGAGGATTCCGGTGAAATGCACGGTCTTACCAGAGTGCGTCAGTTCACCATCTCCGAGGGACATCTGATCGTTCGTCCTGACCAGATGGTAGAAGAATTTAAGGGCTGTATCGCACTTGCAAAATATGTTATGAATACTTTGGGATTACTGGGTGATATCACATGGCACCTTTCCAAATGGGATCCCGACAACAGAGAAAAATATATCGGGGAGCCTGAGGTCTGGAATGAGACAGAGCAGCATATCCGTGAGATTTTAACCGAACTTGACCTTCCTTTTGTGGAAGATGTGGGAGAAGCAGCTTTTTACGGCCCGAAGGTGGATATCAACGCTAAGAATGTATATGGCAAAGAAGATACCATGATCACTATTCAGTGGGATGCTCTTCTGGCAGAGCAGTTTGATATGTACTATATTGATCAGAACGGTGATAAAGTGCGTCCTTATATTATTCACAGAACTTCAATGGGATGCTATGAGAGAACGCTTGCCTGGCTCATTGAAAAGTATGAGGGTAAATTCCCTACATGGCTTTGCCCTGAACAGGTAAGAGTGCTTCCTATTTCCGAAAAATATGAAGAGTATGCAGGAAAAGTGAAAGCAGAGCTTAGGAAAAACGGTGTGTTGGCTGAGGTGGACAACCGTTCCGAGAAGATCGGATTTAAGATCCGTGAAGCGAGAATGAACAGAATTCCCTATATGCTGGTTGTAGGGCAGCAGGAAGAAACAGACGGCACGGTTTCCGTAAGAAGCCGTTTTGCGGGAGATGAGGGTGTGAAACCTCTTGCAGAGTTTATTTCCCAGATTACTGAGGAAATCAGAACCAAGGCAATCCGTAAGGAAGAAGTTCAGGATGAAAAGAAGTAGAAAAGAGGCTGTGAATGAAGCAGAGATTAAAGTGGGATGAAATTATAGGAATTCTGTTTTTTCTTATTAGCATGGGAATGCTTATGTTTTCTGTTTTTCTCTGCTTTAGCAGCGATATCTGGTATGATGAACTGTTCACCATGGGACTGGCAAATCAGTCCTGTGGTGATCTGATTTCCATGACGGCAAGGGATGTGCACCCTCCCTTATATTATCTCATTGTAAAATTATTTCTGACAGGAACGGCAGAGGGCGATTATCTTCATCAGGTTGTGATTGCCAAGCTGGTGTCCTGCCTTCCCTTTTTTCTATGTATCCTTTTTTCCCTGTACAAGATCAGAAAGAATTTCGGTCTGCTCACGGCAGGCTTATTTTCCTTTCTTGTGATTTCCATGCCGCAGATGGCGGATTATACAGTTGAGATCAGAATGTACGGGTATGCCCTTCTGTTTGTCACGGTTGGGATGGTGACTGCCTGTGAACTGCTCAGGGAAAGCAGACTTTCCCGCTGGATACTTCTGACTCTGTGCGGTCTTTTTGCAAGCTATACCCACTATTTTGCCTGTATAGCAGCATGTATGGTTTATGTTTGTCTGTTTGCCGGCATGTGTTACAGAAAAAAAGTGAAGCAGATGAGTAAGCCATACCTTTTGAGCAGTCTTACCTGTATTGCGGGTTATCTTCCCTGGCTTCTTACGGTAGTGACAAAGCAGGTGGGGCAGGTGAAGGAGAATTACTGGATTACTCCTGTTTCCTTAAGGACACTGGGTGGCTGTGTGAAATTCATTTTTCAGCCTTCTTTTTCCAATGAGAAGATCAACAACCTTCTTGCGGTCATCTTTTTTATCCTGTATGTACTTGCAGTTATGGTGAGCCTTTTTTTGATGGCTAAAAAGAAAAAAGAAAAAGCAGAGGAAGATGAACAGAAGGAGAAATTTTTATTTGCAGCAGGCTGTATTCTTGTGCTTGCCGGACTGGTGCTGTTTGGCATAGCTGCTTCCCTAATGATCAGACCCATTTTTGTATACCGGTACATGCTGCCCGCCATGGGCGTGTTTTGGCTGGCATTTGCAGTTCTGATCGGGGCTTGGAGGGAAAGAAAAGCGGTGCTGATCCCCCTTCTTTTGTTTCTTACAGTGATCGGTATCAGGAATTTCCGTGCCTTCTACGGAGAGGAAATGTGGAAAAAAATGCAGATGGATACGGCTGTTTCGGAACTTTCACAAATCGGCAGCGGGGATGTGCTCATTTATAACTTTGGTCAGGCACAGGGTGTAGTATCTTACTATCTGTCAAATGACACATATCTGTGGTATGAAAATACGGAAGAACTGATTCAGGAAATGTTTCCCTGTAATCATACCCTGGTGGAGGGAGAATTTTCGGATGAGGAAGGCATTGCAAGGATAAAGGAACTGTTAAGTCAGGATAAAGCAGTATGGTTTATGGGAAGCGGCAATGCCCGTGAGGAAATCATAGAAAAATGGAAAGCGGAAGGAATACAGGCGCAGGAAAAGGCTAATGTCATGATTGAACGGTATTGGTTTAATATATACCGCCTTACAGAGAGATTTGATTGACGTAACAGGAAAAAAGGGATAAAATAGTATTTATTAAAGGAATACACAAAAATTTTTATTGACAGTTATGAGGGAGTCTCATATGAAATTATCAACCGATAAAAAGAAAAAAATAAGAAAAAGGATCGGCTTGGGAAACAGGGGGTTTACTCTGGTGGAGCTGATCGTGGTCATGGTTATTCTCACATTGCTTGCGGCAATTCTCGTGCCAAGCCTTCTTGGCTGGATCGATGAAGCGAAAGGCAAACAGTACATATTAAGTGCAAGAAGTATTTATATGTCGGCACAGGCAATTGAATCGGAGAAGTATGCTGCCTGGGACGGCACTGCGGCAAATGCCAACCATAACCTGACGGAATCGGATAAAACGCGGATTGCAAGAATGGCGGATGTAGAGGGAGCAGAGATTACTGATGTGAAATTCGAGAGTGATACGCTGGGTGGCGCAGGAGCATCCTCTAATCATGGTTATTATACGATTGTTGGTATTACCGTTCAATATGAAAGTGTCACGGTTACACTTGCGGATGGAATATGGACGGTAACGCGATAATTGGATTAGCGGTGTCTTGGGCACCGCTAATGTGGTATTAGGGAAGGTTAGGGTTACGTTATGGCAAAATATCAGTATCAGGCAAGAGATGCGAAAGGCAGACTTGAAACAGGAACAATGGCGGCAGCCGATGAAGATGAACTGTATAATAAACTGAAAGAAACCGGTAAATATTTGATTCTGGCAGAAGATGTGCTGGAGGGAAAGGCCCATCATCAGCTGTCTGCCCTGATGCTGTCTGAGTTTAACAGAGAGCTTGGGGATATGCTTGGAGCCGGAATTACACTGGTGCGTGCGCTGATTATACTTGCGCAGGAGGAGACGCGAAAGAAAAAGGAGCGGCATATTCTGGCACAGGTGCTGAAACTGGTTCGTCAGGGGGAATCTGTCTCGGATGCGATGGAGAAGCAGGCAGGCGCCTTTCCCCTTTTGATGATCAATATGTACCGCGCAGCTGAGACAAGCGGAAATCTTGCGGATACGGCAAAGCGCCTTGCTCTGCATTATGAGAAGGAACATCAGCTGAATACCAAGATCCGGGGTGCCACCACTTATCCCAAAATACTCTGCGCTATGTCGGTGCTTGTAGTGATCTTTATCATGAGCTTTATCCTGCCCCAGTTATCGGAGCTGTTTGATTCCCTGACAGAACTTCCGGGGCCAACGAAGATCTTATTTGGAATCAGTAATTTTGTTCAGAATCATTTTGGCATGATTCTTGCAGCAGTATTCATTGCAGCGGTCATTCTTATCCTGATAGGGAGAATGCCTGCAGTGAAGCTTAAAAAAGATGAATGGAAGCTGAAAATGCCGGTTGTAGGCAGACTTCTTGGTATTATCTATACAGCCAGATTTTCCAGATGCTTAAGTTCTTTATATTGTGCCGGCATACCCATTGTAACCGCCATGCAGATCGTGAAAAGAACCATTGGCAATACTTATATAGAAAGCCAGTTTGATGGAGCAATCAGTCTTCTTCGGGATGGAAAATGCTTAAGTGAAGCCATAGCATCGGTGGATGGATTCAGGAAAAAGCTTTCCGCCGTCATTCGTGTGGGCGAGGAAAGCGGTGATCTTGCCATGATGCTTGATTCTCTTGCAGATTCCTTTGATTATGAGTCGGAAAATGCGGTAAACAGACTGATCAGTTACCTTGAACCTGTGCTGATCGTGATCATGGCAATGATAATCGGCTTTATAATGGTTGCGGTCATGCTTCCGATTTATAATTCATATTCTGCAATCGGTACGAATGTATACTATTAGAAGAGGTGGATAACATGGCTGTAATTTTATATTTATCAAATAGACTGGTACAGGTCATTGAGGCCAAGGGAAAAGGAAAAAACGTAAGTGTTCAAAATGTCTGGCAGGAGGAAGCACCGGAGGGAAGTATCATTAACGGCATTATTACCGATGAGGAAGTTTTTCTTTCCTGGCTGAAAGCGTTCTTTGCAAAGAATAAGTTGCCCAAAAAAGACATTTCACTGGTTGTCAACAGCAGTCAGTTTAATCAAAAGGTTTTGGAGTTCCCAGTATTTAAAAATGCCGAAATCAGGAAAATGATTCCAAGGGAATTTTCAGAGAACAGGACAGACGGAACTCTGTTTACCTATTATGTTTTGGATGGGGGAAGTGCGGCAGGAAGACAGAAGCTTCTGGCAACTGCAGTGGAGAAAGATTATCTGCTGTCTTATATCAGTTTTTTTAAACAGGCAGGGATAGGAATTTCTTCCATTGATTCGGAAATAAACTGTCTGGTACGGTTATTTTCCAATTCTCCAGAAATCAAAAAGAAGACCTGTCTGATACAGGTACTGGATGGACAGGAAGTCATCAGTATGGTATTTGTCAAAGGAATTTATTATTATTCCCAGAAGAACAGGCTTCTTAATCATGATTCCTTTGAGGAGCTTCCGGAGGAACTGGAATCTATCAGGGGAAAGTTATTTCAGTTTTTGACTTCCCAGCAGGTCAAAGACCCCATTGAGGCAATTTATCTGTGCGGCGATAAACAGAGTGAGCTGAAAAGGGAAATGCCGCAGGACAAAGTCTTTTCGGGGGAAAAGATCATAGTGACGGAAAAGGCTGCCCACAAAAAAAGAATCGAGTTCTTTTATGCTGCAGGAGCTCTGCTTGGCAGAAAACAGGGAACTTCTTTCTACGGACAGTTAAAACAGGAGCAGAAGGAAAGGAAAAGCCGGCGGGAAATAGCAGGTCTTTTGCTGCCGTCCGGGATTGTACTTGCTATCTGCCTGCTGATTACGGCTATTATGGGGAATACCTATTTTTCCGGAACCCGGGAATTTCATAAAATGCAGAAGATTATGCAGGAAAATGAAACGGTAAATGCAAGCGCCAGCTATGAGATGGCCTCGGCAAGTGTGGAGACTATGAAATATAAAATCAGTGTGGTTGAGGAAATCTGGGCACATCTGATGAGCTATCCTACCATAAATTCATCCATAGAGAAAATTCTCTTTGATTGTGCGGGAGATGCTGTTACTGTTGAAATTAAAAGCTTTCAGCGTGACAGCGGTGTTTTGACCCTGGAAGCTGTGGCGGAGGATGTACGGGATATTAATGTATTTATTGAAAATCTTCAGAAACAGGAAATTTTTGAGGCTGTGGAATACACCGGATATACTTATGTAAGTGGTCTTGATTACTATGATATTCATGTGGTCTGTTGCATGACAGAAGGTGCAGGAAGATAAGGAGGCAGAAAAATGAACATGGCGGTAACGGAAAGTGATAAAAAGCTGCTCTCCCTTTTGGCGGCGTTTGTTTTGGTAATATTGTTTATTTTCTTTGTATTTATCCCTTTATCGGGAAAAAACAGTAAGCTGGAAAAAGAAATTGAGGAAGCAAAGCAGCAGGAGATGTCCATGGATATGTCAGCTGCCCTGGCAGGAGATATGGCGGCAACGGAACAGACTGTAAGAGAGCAGATGGCACAGGTACTTCAGCGATTTTATCCCACACTTCAAAGCCAGCAGGCAGAAAATATGGTGACGATACTTATGCTTAATCACAGACTTCAGATTCAGAATCTGAGCATCACCATGCCGGAAAAAGCAAGTAATCTGAAGTGGTATCAATATTCTGTAAATGCAAATCCCATGGTGCCGGATGAGGCGCTGAATGAAAACAGTGAAACGACAGAGACCGGCAGCGGGTTTGGTGTATATACGGCAAGAGTTACCTGTACTGCAGAAGGTGACGGAGATGATTTGATGGCACTTGTGGATGATATTTCAATTAATTATCCTGCGATCAGTATTCTTTCCGCAGAGTGGTCAACTTTGGAGGTCCCGGTGGAAAATAACGTATCCGAAACAGAGGATACCGATGAAAATAAGTCGGAAGCAGAAGCGGAGCCTGTACCGGCGACTGTGAAAAGGGGAAGCCTGACCATTACACTGGAAATCTATATGTGCGAACAGTAAGCATATCTTATCGCAGGATTTGGAGGTTACAAAATGGAAGCAATGACCGGTAAAAATTTAAAGATCGGTGATGTATTGAAGGAACAGGGATATCTGACCCAGGAAGAGCTGGAAAAGGCGCTTGAGATGCAGAAAAACAGCAGTGGTAAGCGTCTTGGGGAAGTCCTCATTGAACAGGGATATATTACGGAAAATCAGATGCTGCAGGCTATGGCGGCCAAGATGGACTGCCAGGTGGTAAATATTAATAATCTTTCTGTGGATGTGGCAGCGGTAGGCAGGATTCCCAAACAGGTTGCGGAGAAATACTGTATGCTCGCAATCGGAAATGAGGGTGGAAGACTTCAGGTTGTAGTCAATGACCCATTGAATTTTTACGGACTTGAGGATGTACGCCAGATAACAGGGCAGGAGCTTGTCATACTGCTTTGTGAAAAATCACCGCTGGAAAAAGCGATACGGTATTATTACGCAGAGATTACTGCCAGAATAGCAGCTATAAAGGCGAATGAGGGAACAGAAAATGTTATAGAGGAAATGGAAGTGGAAGACGGAGAGGATGATACCCCTGTCATCAATCTGCTTAACAGCCTGATTCAGCGTGCCTACAGCGCCGGTGCCAGCGATATCCATATTGAGCCTTTCGAAGATAAGACTCTCATAAGGATGAGAGTGGATGGCACCATTGTGGAGTATGTTACTTTAAAAACAAGTGTGCACAATTCACTGATTGCCAGGATTAAGATTCTTTCTGAGCTTGACATTGCGGAAAGAAGGCGTCCCCAGGACGGACATTTCAGATCAAAACAGCCGGACGGATATCTGAATATCCGTGTATCTGTTATACCTACTGTCTTTGGGGAAAAGGCAGTGCTTCGACTTTTGTCCGGAAATACGAAAATTGATAACAGTACCACCATGGGTATGATGAAGGAGGATTTTGAAAAGTTTCAGAAGATGCTCCGTTCCCCTAACGGAATCATTTACCTGACAGGACCTACCGGCTCCGGCAAAAGCACCACCCTTTATATGGTGCTGGAGGAATTATCCAAAAAGAATGTCAATATTTCCACCATTGAGGATCCGGTGGAAAAGAATATACCAAAGATCAATCAGATGCAGGTAAATGCGTTGGCAGGCCTTACTTTTGAAACAGGTCTTCGGGCGCTGCTGCGTCAGGATCCCGATATTATCATGGTGGGAGAAACAAGAGATACGGAAACGGCATCCATTTCTGTCCGTTCCGCCCTTACAGGACACCTGGTATTTTCTACCCTGCACACCAATGATGCGGCTTCTTCTGCCATTCGTCTTAAGGATATGGGGCTGGAGCCTTATCTGATCGCCAATTCCATGGTAGGTGTAGTTGCACAGAGATTAATGCGCAAGGTCTGCCGGGAATGTGCTGTGGAGGAAGAACCTACAGAGGAAGAAACCATGATACTCGGTGAAAGAGTTAAGACTGTAAAGAGAGCATGCGGCTGCCCTGCCTGCAATCATACGGGTTATAAAGGAAGAATTGCCGTTCATGAGATTCTGCAGATAGATAAGCAGGTGCGCAGGATGATAACGGAAAACGCCCAGGTGGAGGAGATCAAGGAATATGCTATCACTCACCAACACATGAGAACTCTGAAGCAGTGTGCCATGTACTATCTGAAAGCGGGAATTACTACAGTGGAAGAGGTACTGAAGGTTGCCTATTATGAAGAATAAGGACAGAGGCTTTACATTAGTTGAATTAGTGGTATGCTTTGTGATTTTGTTGATGCTGGCTTCTATCAGTATAGTGGGTGTGTTGGCATATCAGGATTATGCTGATTTTAAGAGGCAGAACAGTTATGCCCAGACACTTTTTGTGGCGGCACAGTCAAAGCTTACGGATTACAGTGTCCGGGGAGAGATGGATAAGCTTGAAGGCGCATCAAAAACGCCGCTTCTTCTGGATACGATAACGGCACCCTCCGGGAAGCCTGCCAGTGAAACCGAGGATGGAAAAAATGCCAAGGAGGATACGATCTACTGCCTGACAGGAACGAAGGAGACATATGAGAAATATCTGGCAGGAGAGTATCAGGGCAGGACAGATGCAGAAGGCAAAAGCTATCAGGCGCTGTATGACATTTTTGATGAGTATTTAATGGATAAATCCGTTCTTTCGGCATCCATTGCCCTTGAATATAATAAAGAAAAAGGACTGGTTTATGCTGTTCTTTACAGTGACCGGAACGGTTCCTTTACTTATACCGCTTCCAATAAGAACGGGAGAGTAAATATCTGTAACCGGCAGGAAGACTACAGGAGCGAATATCTGATCGGATATTATGGGCTTGATTAAACAGGAAGGAGCTTATGGGTGAACAAAAAGAATGAAGGTGTGACAACAATTGTAGTAGTTTGTGTCATGGCCATTATCATGGCTCTTTCCCTGGGGCTTTTTCTGACAGCGTCCGTCCTCATGAAAACAGCAACAAGAACGGCTGCCTCCGAACAGTGCAGGATACTGGCAGTGACCTTAAGCGACCAGGTGGAAAAACAGCTGACCGGTGAGGAAACTCAATATGAAAGCAGGCTTGAGGAGAACGCGGCGAAGGCAGAGGATATTCATAATATCTCCTTATGGCATTATATCAAACAGGAAATTACAGACGGTTCCTGGCCTTATTACGAGGAGCCGGGCAGCAGCCTTCATAGCGGCGAAAATGCAATCAGAAGTTTTCAGATGGATAGTTCCGGGATCGCAGGCGAGATAGCTGCAACAACCCTTTCTATCTACTGGATTCATGGCAAGGATGAAAAGATTCCGGAACAGCTGGTGGTAAAAACACAGGTAACGGTAAAGGAGCAGTCATGTACCATCACTGATGTGTACAGGCTGCGGATAACGCTTAAGGATGATTATGAAAGCTGGAAGTGGGAACATGTGGACAGGAAATAAAAAGAAAAAGGATAACCGGGGAACTACCATGGTCACGGTAGTTGTTTCCTTTGCCCTTCTTATGATATTTGTAACAGGTTACTTTAAGGTACAGAAGGTATCCCAGAATATGATGATGGATTCCAAGGATTTCCTTGTAAATAACAGAGAACTGGTAAAGGCGTATTATCTTGGGGAAACAACAGACACGGTAGCGGCAGAGAATGCCCGTCTTACCTTCCGTGGAGATGAAGGCGTTTTTTATGTTGATGCAACCCTGTATCGCGCCCAGAAAGAAGGTCTGACGGGAATGATTTTTTACTATAAATCAGAAGAGGAGTAGATGTCCTGTGAACAAGGATTTCAAAGATGATAATACAGGTATGTCTTTGGCGGAACTGATCGTTACCTTTGCACTTATGGGCATTTTCCTTGCTGCAGTTGCCATGGTGATTTCGTCGGCGGTAGTAATGCACAGTGAGCTGACAGGCACCATGTATGCACAGAGTGTCAGCGAGACGCTGCTTGACAAGATTACGGGGGAACTTGCGTCGGCACAGCCTTACGGCAGTAAGGCGATGGTGATCGGAGCGGTTTTCAAAGATGGCAAGGAAGAGGGAATGGGCGTTTCCTTCTATGACAGGAATGGAAAAAAAGCCTGCTTCGTGGTGGAAGAAGGGCTTCTTGTGATGGCAGCGGACAAAGGCTGGGCAATGGATGAGAAGGCTTATATGGGATATCGGATCACGGAAATGCAGGTAAACCGCCTGAATGAAAAAAACGTGCTGGAAATTGTCATTAAAATAAAAAATTTAAAAACAGGATATGAATATACCGCATCAAGAACTGTCCAAAGCTATAATTTTAAAACAGAACAGGATTATGCGGGAATTAAGGAAGAAAATATTCTGTTAAATGTTTTCTGACAGAATTGAATAAAAACAAAAATGGAAGCCATACTATTTAATGTTATTATGAAAAGGAGGTTAAATGGTATGGCTCAGCTTGATTGTGCGGTAACAAATTGCGGTTATAATAAAGACTGTTATTGCAGTAAGGGTGATATCATGGTAGGAGGAAAGCATGCCTGCAGTGATGACGAAACCTGCTGTGAAAGTTTTGTGGATGGAAAGAAAGACAGTTTTACCAGCGCCTTGGAACATCCCAGCAGAACGATCAGTATTGACTGTGAGGCTGTGAAGTGTGTATATAACAGCAATTATAAGTGTGTGGCAGATCATGTGGATATTAAAGGATGCGGTGCCTGTGACTGCAGGGAGACATCCTGTGCAACTTTTAAAGAAAAGTAAAAAATGGCAGCCGTGACAGACATTTCATATCTGCCAGCTGACTTGAAATTTTAAATTCCAGTGCAGAGGTAAATTCCACCACGCCTTAAA
>JBJEMT010000115.1:0-56430 GCA_051879815.1 Suilimivivens sp.
TCACTTGGAAAGTGTCCTTGAAGTACAAAATATAAAATTGAATGTCGCACAAAACGTATTATTAAGTATTATTCCGTATTATGCGTAGCAAATTTGTAGTAAATTTGTAGTAAATCACAACTTGTAATCGCTGAAACCCTTAATTTTACTGGCTTTATTTATCTAATGACTTCATCGTCGGGAACAGCAGCACATCCCTGATCGCAGGTGAATTGGTCAGAAGCATTACCAGTCTGTCAATGCCATACCCGATACCGCCTGTAGGAGGCATACCAATCTCCAGCGCGTTCATGAAGTCCTCGTCGGTGGTGTTGGCTTCCTCGTCGCCTGCGGCGAGAGCTGCTTCCTGTGCCTTGAAACGCTCTCTCTGGTCGATGGGATCGTTCAGTTCGGAGTAAGCGTTGCACATCTCACGGCCTGTGATGAACAGTTCGAAACGCTCCACATACTCAGGCTTGTCCGGCTTACGCTTGGTAAGGGGTGAAATTTCAACCGGATGATCCATGACAAAGGTGGGCTGGATCAGATTCTCCTCCACATATTCCTCGAAGAACAGATTCAGGATATCGCCTTTTTCATGTCTCTCCTCATAGTGGATGCCCTTTTCATCCGCAAGCTTCTTTGCTGCTGCGGTGTCAGGGATCTCATCAAAATCAACACCTGCATATTTCTTCACTGCATCGATCATGGTCAGTCTCTCGAAAGGCTTGCCAAGGTCGATCATATATTCACCGTAAGGAACGGTTGTGGTACCGCAAACCTCCTGTGCCACATAGCGGAACATGTTCTCGGTAAGATCCATCATGCCGTAGTAATCGGTATATGCCTGATAAAGCTCCATTAACGTGAACTCGGGATTATGTCTGGTATCAAGACCTTCGTTACGGAAAACACGTCCGATCTCGTAAACACGTTCCATGCCGCCCACGATCAGTCTCTTTAAGTAAAGCTCCAGGGAAATACGAAGCTTCACATCCTCGTCCAGTGCATTGAAATGTGTCTCAAAAGGTCTTGCCGAAGCACCGCCGGCATTGCTTACCAGCATGGGTGTTTCCACTTCAAGGAAGCCCTGACCGTCAAGGTATTTCCTGATCGTTGCGATGATTTTTGATCTCTTGACAAAGGTATCCTTGACCTCCTCATTCATGATCAGGTCTGTATATCTCTGACGATAACGGATATCCGTATTTACAAGTCCGTGATATTTTTCGGGTAAGATCTGCAAACTCTTGGATAATAAAGTTACCTCGGAGGCATGAACGGAAATCTCACCCTTCTGGGTTCTGAATACTTCACCCTTAACGCCTACGATATCACCCACGTCAAATTTCTTGAAATCTGCATAAGGTTCTTCTCCAAGGCTGTCACGTGCCACATAGCACTGAATGTTGCCGGGAAGATCCTGTACATTACAGAAAGAAGCTTTACCCATGACACGCTTTGCCATTAAACGGCCTGCGATGGATACCTGCTTTCCTTCCATTTCCTCAAAATGGTCTTTGATATCTGTGCTGTGATGGGTCACCTCATACTTGGTGATCTTGAAAGGATCCTTGCCTGCTTCCTGTAAAGCTGCAAGCTTTTCCCTTCTTACCTTTAATAACTGGTTAATGTCCTGTTCCTGCTGTGGTTGATTATTCTGCTCCTTAGCCACTTTAAACTCTCCTCCTTAGTTGGAACGCTGAATCTCAAGCACCTTGTATTTTAAAATACCGGCCTGGGTTTCCACTTCTACTTCGTCACCTGTCTTATGTCCAAGCAGTGCCTTTCCTACAGGTGATTCGTTGGAAATCTTTCCCTTTAAGCTGTTTGCTTCTGTGGAACCTACGATCTTATAGTCCAATTCTTCATTATATTCCATATCAAGAATCTTCACACGGCATCCGATGCTGATCTTGTCAAGGTCTACCTCATCCTCAACAACAACCTCAGCATTCTTCAAGATCTTTTCCAGCTCTTCAATTCTGGCTTCAATGTCTCTCTGCTCATCCTTTGCTGCATCGTACTCGGCATTTTCGGATAAGTCGCCCTGTTCTCTTGCTTCCTTGATTTTCTGTGCTACTTCTTTTCTCTTTACTACCTTAAGGTCATGAAGTTCATCTTCATATTTGCGAAGTCCCTCATAGGTAAGTATGTTTTTCTTCTCTTCCATCGCTAATCGCCCTTCCATCCTTTATGTTAAAAATAAAGACAAAATCGTCTTAATTAACTTCCGTATTATACCCACTTTTTACCGCAGTGTCAAGGAGTTTCAGTATTTCCCTCTCATTGCCCAGATTCAGGCAGACTGATTCATCCGTAAGAGCGCTGCCGTAATCTGCCACAATACCGTATTCATGATAAAAGTAATCTTCCAGTTTCCGTGTTCCTTCTGTTTCTTTGGAAAGAAAGGTCACACGGTTTACTCCTGCAAGATAAGGTTCCAGCAATGCCTTTACGGATTCCGTCACCAGTAGGCCGTATTCCTGAGGCAGTATGATGCCCACATGCGTAAAGCTTTTTCTCTTTTTGCACATCCAGAGGAAAGCTCCGTAAAGTTCCTGCTGTATGTCCTGTTTTCTGTCAAAGAGCCTGCACAGCTCTTCCGAAAAAAGAATGTCATCCGTCCCCGTACAGCCAAGCTTCTCCTTAGCATTTTTCACAGCCCAATTCAGCCTGCCAAGCCATCTTTTACGTCTGCGGTGCTTTTTCAGATCATCTTCAATATTTTCCGGCAGAATACTGAAATAAATCCATACTTCTCCTGATACTACAGGCTTTCCCGCCACTGAAGGTTTTCCGCCCGCATAGGGGTAACTTCTGTTACATCTGTAAACAGGAAGTGTATCCTGCTTTTTACGAAAAAATAAAGCTTTCTCTTTTTTTCCTTCAGCAGCTTTCTCCCCTAAGGTACCTGTAGCTATATAATAAATTGTTTTACTCTGCTTTTCCATAAGACAGCATATGTCGGGTTGTCTGCTTTTATTCCTTCCGTCTTACAGAATTTTTCCTGTGCTCTTATTCCTCCTGCATGCCAAAAATTCCCCGCACCGCCTGTTCCAGTTCCGGATAGGTTTCAATCTCATTGATCCTTTTACGAAGTGATGCGGAGTGGGGATATCCGATGGTATACCAGGCAATGTGTTTTCTCATTTCCCGGACGGCGGTATACTCCCCTTTAAATTCAAGTTCCATCCCGGCATGACGCAAAATGGTTTCACAGATTTCTTCACCGGAAGGCTTCTGAAGGCTTTCCCCTGTTTCCAGGTAGTGGTTCACTTCCCGGAATATCCAGGGATTACCTCTGACAGCCCTTCCGATCATAATGCCGTCACAGCCCGTTTCCTCCATAAGCTTTTTTGCCGAAGGACCGTCTGTCACATCTCCGTTTCCGATTACCGGAATGGATACGGCCTGTTTTACTTTTGAGATGATCTCCCAGTCTGCCGAACCGGCATAGAACTGCTGCCTGGTTCTTCCATGGACTGCCACTGCCGAAGCGCCGCAGTCTTCCGCAATTTTGGCGATTTCCACGGCATTACAGTTTTCCTCGTCAAAGCCCTTTCGGATTTTCACGGTGACGGGTTTGCGGATCGCTTTCACTGTTTTCGAAATAATCTGTTCTACCAGCTTTGGATTTTTCATCAGTGCGGAGCCCTCTCCGTTATTTACCACCTTGGGAACGGGGCAGCCCATATTGATGTCCAGGATTGCAAAAGGTCTGTCCTCAATTCTTTTTGCCATCTCACTGATAATATCGGGATCGGAGCCAAAAAGCTGCAAAGACGCAGGTCTTTCATCGGGATGGATCTCCATCAGTTCCTCCGTATTGCGGTTGTTATAATAGATCGCCTTTGCACTGACCATCTCCATGCACACCAGCCCTGCTCCCTGCTCCCGGCAGAGCAAACGAAAAGGCAGGTCTGTTACACCTGCCATGGGAGCCAGTATCAAGTTGTTGTCCAGTATTACATTGCCAATCCTTAACTCCATTTTTATTGTTAATCCCTTCTAATCTTCTCCCAAAAGCGTCCCTGCGTCCTCATGAAGCACAAATACGCGGTAATACAGGCTTAAGGACTCAAACAGCTCCTGACGCTTTCTTCTGATCTCACTGACGAGAAGTCCGCTTGAAACCTCATCATAAAGGAAATCATCCTCCGCATATTCGGTTCGCATGGAAATACTGCCATCCTTTTCAAATTCAATGGTAAAGATGCCTCCCACCTCTTCCGTGAAAAGAACACAGATAATATGCAGCTCATCCTTGATGGAATCGGGAATGCCCTTAAAAGTCTCATTAAAATAATATTTTTTATCGTAGGCATTTGCCCCGCATAGTACAACTTTTTCCTCACACATAGCCATATACACCTCTTACGGATACTTCCCCGGCATAGACGTTTTCCACACTGCCGTCCTGCTTTTCCACGATCAGTTCTCCCAGTTCATTGATTCCGTGGGAAAGACCGTCATATTCGCCCTTGGGATCAAGAACCCGAACCTGTGCCTCTCTGTTTACCAGCAATCTATTATAGTCTTCTATTAAGCCGGACATATCCTCTGTCTTACAGAAAATGTCATAATTTTCTTCAAAATGCCTCATGGTCTTTTCAATCAGACCGGCGCGGTTTATTTTTCTGCCCCCTTCCAGATAAAGGGAGGTAGCAGTTTCCCGGATTGCTTCCGGAAATTCTGTCTGATTCACATTGATCCCCACACCGCAGACAAGATACTGGATATAGTCTGTTTCCATGGCAAGCTCTGTCAGGATACCCACCGCTTTTTTCTTATTTACCACAATATCGTTGGGCCATTTGATCTTTACATCCTGATCTGCCGCCTCCCCGATTGCCTGTGCCACACTGACTGCCATGACCAGCGTCACCATGGATGCTTTTTCGGGAGAAAAGGACGGCCGCAGCAAAATAGTCATAAAAACATTGGCGCCTGCCGGAGATTCCCAGTTTCTTCCTCTTCTTCCTCTGCCTGCCTCCTGCTTGTCGGCAACCACAAGAAGTCCTTCCGGCGCATTCTTTTCTGCCTGTTTTTTAGCCTCGATATTGGTGGAATCGATCACATCAAAATAAAGCAGGTGACTGCCTGCCATTTTGGTTTTCATTCTGCTTTGAATTTCACTTAAGGATAAAACATCCGGCGCTGATGCCAGATGATACCCCTTGTTCTGAACAGCCTCTATTTCATAGCCCTCTTCCTTCAACTGGTTTATGATCTTCCAGACAGCAGTTCTGGAAATCCCGAAGGATTCGCAGATCTGCTGTCCGGACACATATTCACCGCTGTCGCGAAGGAGCTGCAATACTTCTGCTTTTCTGGATGATGCCATAGGAAACCTCTTCTCCTTACAGAGTAGCCGCCATCACAGCTTTGATAGTGTGCATTCTGTTCTCTGCCTCCTCAAATACCACCGACTGTGCAGATTCAAATACTTCATCTGTCACTTCCATCTCCGTAATGCCGAATTTTTCGCCCATTTCTTTTCCAATCTTTGTCTTCAGATCGTGGAAAGCGGGAAGACAGTGCATGAAAATCGCCTGCAGTCCTGCATTGTCCATTACCTTTTGATTGACCTGATAAGGAGAAAGCTCTTTAATACGCTCTTCCCAAACACTGTCAGGCTCTCCCATGGATACCCATACGTCGGTATAAATAACATCGGCGCCCCTGGTGCCTGCTTCCACATCCTCTGTCAGAGTGATGGTGGCTCCGGTCTGTGATGCGATTGCTTCACATTCCTTCACAAGGGCTGCATCCGGAAAATACTTTCTGGTAGTGCAGGCGGTAAAGTGCATACCAAGCTTGGCACAGACTACCATCAGGGAATTTCCCATGTTGTAGCGGGCATCGCCCATATAGGTCAGCTTCACGCCCTTAATTCTTCCAAGCTTTTCCTTAATGGTCAGAACATCCGCCAGCATCTGGGTTGGATGAAATTCATTGGTAAGTCCGTTCCATACAGGAACACCTGCATACTTTGCAAGTTCCTCAACAATATCCTGCCCGAAACCGCGATATTCAATCCCTTCATACATGCTGCCAAGAACTCTTGCCGTATCGGCAATACTCTCTTTCTTACCGATCTGGGAACCGGAAGGATCCAGGTAAGTAGTTCCTATTCCAAGATCATGGGCTGCAACCTCGAAAGAGCAGCGCGTTCTGGTACTGGTCTTTTCAAAGATCAGTGCCACGTTTTTGCCTCTGTGCATATCCTGGGTTAAAATACCCTTTTTCTTTTTATCTTTCAGCTCTGCTGCCAGATCGATGAGATACAGGATCTCCTCCGGTGTATAATCAAGCAGTTTTAAAAAGCTTCTGCCCTTTAAGTCCATTGCTTATGCCTTCCTCTCTGTTGTCCTGTTTCAGTCATTTTCTATATGTCTGATACCGTTCCCTGTGTTTACTTATCTGCTACAAGTTCCTTTACGGATGCTGCAAGTCCTGCAATTCCCTGAATTTCAGATGGAATGATGATCTTGGTAGCCTTGCCGTCTGCTGCCTTTTCAAAAGCTTCCAGACTCTTAATGCGAAGTACGGCTTCATCTGCACCTGCTTCACGAATCATGCGGATACCGTCTGCAGTAGCCTGCTGAACCTTAAGAATTGCCTCTGCTTCACCTTCTGCCTCGCGGATCATCTTTTCCTTCTGTGCTTCTGCACGGAGGATTGCTGACTGCTTCTCAGCCTCTGCTTCCAGGATAGCTGCCTGCTTTTTACCTTCTGCTACGGTAACGCTTGCCTTCTTTTCACCTTCTGCACGGGTGACTGCCTCTCTTCTCTCACGCTCAGCCTTCATCTGTCTCTCCATGGCATTCTGGATCTCTGCGGGAGGAATGATATTCTTAAGCTCTACACGGTTGACCTTAATGCCCCAGGGATCAGTTGCCTCGTCAAGGGAAGATCTCATCTTGGTATTGATGGTCTCTCTGGAGGTCAGTGTCTGGTCAAGCTCCAGGTCACCGATTATATTACGCAGTGTAGTTGCTGTCAGGTTTTCAATTGCCATAATGGGATTTTCCACACCGTAGGCGAAAAGCTTGGGATCTGTAATCTGGAAGAATACAACGGTATCGATCCTCATGGTTACATTATCTTTGGTGATAACGGGCTGGGGTGCAAAGTCAACCACCTGCTCCTTTAAATTGATTTTCTTGGCTACCTTGTCGATCAGGGGCATCTTAATGTGAAGACCCACAGACCAGGTTCCCTGATAAGCGCCAAGTCTTTCCACAACATAGGCGTAAGCCTGAGGTACGATCTTGACACAGGATGCTAAAATGATAACTATGATCACAAAAAGTACAAGTAAAACAACGGGCATAATAATTTCCTCTTCTTTCTTTGAATGATTTTATTTTTCTTCTTTGCCTTCCACCGGCATTTCTTTTTCTTCCACCATAAGCTTAACCCCGCTGATGGCACGGATTGTCACTACACTTCCCACCGGAAGCGTTTTATTTTCATTTACATTTCTGGCACTCCATTCCTGGCCGCCAACAGTGACCTGACCGATTCCCTGTATGTTGTCGATCTCACTGATCACAATGGCCTGTCGTCCTACCAGACTTTCCGCATTGGTTTTGACCCTGTCCTTATTGAAGTACTTAACCGCAATGGGTCTTGTTAAATAGAGCAAAACAAGCGATACAGCAAGGAACAGCACGATCTGGACCCATAAAGGCAACGACAGAGCTGCCGCAATTGCCGCGATCAGTGCACCGCCTGCAAACCAGATTGTTGTCAGCCCCATGGTAACAAGTTCAATCACAATACAGGCAACCAGTATAATCAACCAAATCGTTGTTAAATTCATATTGCCCTCCTTTTAAAACAATTATGACTCTATTCTACTACACAACCGGAAAGTTAGCAATCCAAAAGAGCATTCTCCTCTTCAGGAAAATGCTCTTTCATTTCCATATCTTACCAGAAAACATGGTCTCCCAGTACATAGCCTTCCCGCTTGCCCGCTCTTCTGAAGTGGGTGGCGTCCCCAACGGTAGTTTCCCCGTTGATGGCTGCCTGTGCCGCCTGCAAGCAAAGCTCGGGAATATTGCCTTCATAAACTTTTGCCACCTTACCCGTCATGGCAGGCGTGAACTGACCGGAGGCATAAATAACAGAATGAATGGTATTGGGATAAGCGCCGCTCCTTACACGGTTCATGACAACGGCTCCCACGCCTACCATGCCCTCATAGGACTGGTTGCCTGCCTCGCAGTAGATCAGTGCTCCAAGAAGCCTCAGTTCATCAGCGTCTGCTGCCACTGCGCCGCGGTTGGCTTTACGCTTTCTTTCCGCTTCTTCTCTTTCTCTGACCCGGATGACCTCCATGGTCTCTCCTTCGTCAATGTGGAATTTCACATTCACATAATCACTGTTGACATAGCCGATTTCATCATTATACTCTACACTGATCCAGTTGCTGTTCACAACATCAATAAATTCTACGGAATCTTCATAAGCGAGCAGACCGTAAATATCAGCCTCCAGGTTGGGCTCCATCCGAACTCTGACTGCTGCCACATCCAGGGTCACAATCCAGTTGCCCACATCCTCTGCCATGGCCTTGGCATCCTCACCGAAAAGAAGATATTCATCCTTCGCCCAGCCGATCACATTGCCGGACTGGAGCTTGGTCCAGCCGTCTTTTCTTTCCAGAATGGTTCCGCCGCAATCCTTATAAAGATAACCCACCTTTTCGGACTTTTCATCTGCCTCGGCACGAACGTTCAGTGCATTCTGGACGTTTGCCATGACAAGTTCTTTCTCCATTCTTTCCTTTTCATTTTCAAATTTCTGGTTAATATTCAGTGCTTTTTCTTCCTTCACCGGTGTAACGGTGCTGATGGCACCGGGATCCAGTATTTCTGCAACTCCCGCTGAAGGAAATTCATATTCTTCCTTTTCTGCCGCATAAGCCGTAAGATCTTCTGCGGTAAGAATGTTCAGGACGAGCAAAAAAGCTGCCGTTAAAACAAACAGCCAATTTCTCCGTTTCATATGATACCTCCGAGACTCTTATACAGTGCATTTATGGTCTGCCAAACCCTGCACAGAAAATTGTTACAATTTTATTACATCAAATATGCGAACAATAATAACAAATCGTCCCGAACTTGTCAAGTTTTGGAAAAAAAAGGCTGGTTATTTCATCCAAAAAATTCCCATTTTTTGGTAATAATGTTACAAAAACATTACATATTTTTATTCTTTTCGACAGAAGCTTTCACGGCTGCGATCACAGCACCCCGGAATCCTTTTTCTTCTAAAACCCTTACCCCTTCAATGGTAGTTCCGGCGGGAGAGGTGACCATATCCTTCAGTTCTCCCGGATGCTTTCCTGTCTCAAGCATCAGTTTTGCACTTCCAAGCACTGCCTGTGCCGCAAAGGTATAGGCCTGTTTTCTGGGCATGCCAGCTTCCACGGCGCCGTCTGCCAAAGCCTCCAGGAACATAAATACATAGGCAGGAGAGCATCCGCTGACACCGGATACCGCATCGATCAGACGCTCCGGCACCTCCTGGGCAATGCCGAAGCTTTGCAGCAGACCCATGCACATTTCCATCTCCTCATCGGACACCTTATCATTGCGGCAGACACCGGTACAGCCTTCTCCCACAAGGGCGGGGGTATTAGGCATACAGCGCACCAGCCTGATGTCCTCTGAAAGCAGTCCTTCGATATCGGAAATTGTCTTTCCTGCCGCAATACTGATGATCAGTGCATCTTTTTTCACCACATTTTTCACCTGTGGCAGCACCTCCCCGAAAAACTGAGGCTTCACGGCAAGGAATAAAACGTCTGCCTCTTTTGCCACCCGGGTATTGTCAAGAGTGGTCTCTATCCCGTATTTTACCCTCATTTCATCAATCGTTCCCCTGGTTTTTGCAGCGCCTATGATATTCTCTTTAGAAACCATGCCTTTGGAGAGCATGCCTGCGATCATGGCTCTCGCCATATTTCCAAGTCCGATAAATCCGATTTTCATGTTATTTTCCTCCTGTTTTTATCTCGTTTTCACTTTTTCTTTTTCCCACTTTGGCTTACTGGCGGCTCTGATACATAAGAAGCGCCGCTGCGATTGCCGCATTTAAAGATTCCAGCTTTCCCTCCATGGGGATCTTAAGGTAGCAGTCCGCAAGATCCGCGGTTTCTGTTTTCAGACCGTTTCCTTCATTTCCGATCAGGAAAGCACTGCCGCCGCTGTAATCGATCTCATGATAATACTTTTCCCCTTTCAGGTGGGCGGCATAGACCGTAATGCCGCTTTGCCGCAAAAGGGCTATGATCTCTTTCAGGTCATCGGTCCGGACAAAAGGTACTCTGTAAAGAGAACCCATGGTGGAGCGGATGGTCTTGGAATTATAGATATCCACCGTTCCCTTTGTCATAAAAATGCCGTCGGCTCCCGCTCCTTCTGCGGTGCGGAGCATGGTCCCCAGATTTCCCGGGTCCTGAATGTCCTCAAGCAGAAGAAAAAGCGGAGCATGTCCCTGCTTTTTTCTTTCCAGGGCTTTTTGTACCATATTTTCTGTGTCGTAGGAGAGGCGTTCCATGACACAGAGAACTCCCTGGGGCGTCTGGGTATCCGACATTTTCCGCAGAACTTCCTGCGTCACGGTTTCCACCAGGGCGCCTGTCTGTCTGCAGCTTTCCACCTTTTTTGAAAGCTTTTCATCCTCTGTATCTTCAAGCAGATTTTCTTCTATATATAATTCTTTGATCTTCTGCGCCGGGGCTTCCAAAAACATTTTGATTCCTTCCGCAATAAAGACATTTTCCTTTGCCCGTTCCCTGCTTTTTTCCTGAAGCAGAACAACGCGCTTGACCCGGCTGTTTGATGTACTGGTGATCATATGAACTCCTTTTACGATAACTCCATTTATGAAGGAAAAGGCGGAGTAAAACTCCGCCTTGCTTTTTACTGGGATAAGATCCTGCTTACCTGATACTGATATTCGGGAATCTCTTTCTGCATTGCCAGGGCCTCCTCGATATCAAAATCAACAAACTCACCATGCTGATAACCTACTACTCTGTTGCTCTTGCCCGCGCAGAGAATATCTGCCGCATAAGCTCCCATAATGGAAGCATAGAAACGGTCCTTACAGGTAGGGCTTCCGCCACGCTGCATGTACCCCAGAATCGTGGCTCTTGTCTCAATGCCTGTAGCCGCTTCAATACGTCTTGCCATGGAAGTGGAATGTCCGATTCCTTCTGCATTGATGATAATATGATGGGTCTTGCCATGCTTTCTGTTATTGATGATATTGTTAATGATGCTCTGCTCATTGTAATCGTACTTTTCAGGGAGAAGAATATCCTCCGCACCGTTGGCTACGCCGCACCACAATGCGATATATCCGGCGTTCCTTCCCATAACCTCAATAATACTGCATCGCTCATGGGAGGAGGAAGTATCTCTGATCTTGTCGATTGCCTGCATTGCTGTATTGACAGCGGTATCAAAACCAATGGTATATTCCGTACATGCAATATCAAGGTCGATGGTTCCGGGAAGCCCGATGGTATTGATGCCATGCCTTGCCAGCGCCTGTGCACCGCGGTAAGAACCGTCACCGCCAATAACCACCAATCCGTCAATGCCGTGCTTCTTACAAATCTCAACGCCCTTCAGCTGGCCTTCCTCTGTCTTGAACTCCGTACATCGCGCTGTTCCGAGAATGGTTCCGCCCCTTTGGATCGTATCGGAAACGTCTTTCTTTTCCATATCTACGATTTCCTCATTCAGAAGCCCTCTGTAGCCTTTTTTGATTCCCTTTACCTTAACACCGTTTGCAATCGCTTTTCTGACAACGGCACGGATGGCGGCATTCATACCCGGTGCATCGCCACCGCTTGTCAGGATACCGATGGTCTTTATCTCTTTAGCCATATGATTCAAGTCCTTTCTATCTCTAAGCTTTCTTCAAAAATGTCAGTGATTTTTTGTTTATTTTAACCTTTTTTATGGGCTATTTCAATCTTTTTTCACGTCCCATACAATTTTTATATTTTCTTTACCATATTTTTGCGAAAGTTTTACATTCAGCGCTTCATTGGCATCCACATTCCGGTTGGGCGGAAGCTTTTTCATCATCTTTTTATCCTCGATATAAAGAATCACGCTGTCATTTCCGTCAGACTCCGCTATATCCTGCAAGAGCTCCTCCTTCTTCTGTTCATAGTCCTCCATAGTGGGAAACTTAATCCACAGTTTCTTTGGAATTTCATCGAAGGCAGTGATCTTTTCACAGATCAGCTTGCCGTCACGGTCTTCTTCCAGGGAAACCCTTCCTCTGACAAAGACTTTATTATCCTCAACAAGCTTACTGCTGTTCTTCTCATAATCTTTGGGAAAGACAATGACTTCCACAGTGCCCACCAGATCTTCTATCTGTAAAAATGCCATGATTTTATCATTTTTGGTGTACTTTATTTTTTTGTCGGAAATAATGCCGCCAATAGTGGCAGGCGCGTTATCCCTGACAACGGTTGCACCGGTTTCCGCATCCAGCATAAAATCGGCGGTAGTGTTGGTAATCCCCTTCCTCCAAAGCTCCTCCTGCTCCTCTAAGGGATGGCCGCTGATATACACGCCAAGAACTTCTTTTTCAAAAGCAAGCAGCATTTCCTTGGAATATTCTCCCACATCGGGAAGCTTAAGGTCAAAATCCTCCTTCTGGCTTTCATCCACGATATCAAACAGACTCATCTGCCCTGCCATATTGTTTTTCCTGTCGTGGACGATATGGTCCATGATCTGCACGTAGGCGCTCATGAACTGCTTTCTGGTACCCGGCAGGCTGTCAAAGGCTCCCGCCTTGATAAAGTTCTCGATTGCCTTTTTGTTCACATCCTTATCCGCCATACGGGTAATGAAATCCTTAAGGTTTTTGAATTCGCCTCTTGCACGGCGTTCCTGTACCACCGCTTCGATCACGGGACGTCCCACACTCTTAATGGCAGTCAGGGCATAGCGGATGGACTTGTCCGTTACGGAAAAACCGCTTTCTCCCTGATTGATGTCGGGCGGCAGGATGCTGATGCCCATGCTGCGGCAGACCATAATATATTCTGCCACTTTTCCCGCATTATCAATCACGGAAGTCATAAGAGCCGCCATAAATTCTACAGGATAGTAATATTTCAGATAGGCAGTCTGATAAGCCACCACTGCATAGCATGCCGCATGGGACTTATTAAATGCATATTTTGCAAAGTCCATCATATCATCATAAATCTGGGAGGCAACCTCCTCGGAAATCCCGTTTGCCTTGCAGCCGGGAACCCCTTCCTCTTCATTGCCGTAAATAAAGTTGGCACGTTCCTTTTCCATTACCGCCTGCTTCTTTTTGCTCATGGCACGGCGCACCAGATCGCTTCGTCCAAGGGTATAGCCTCCAAGGTCACGGACGATCTGCATCACCTGCTCCTGATAAACGATACAGCCGTAAGTAGGTGCTAAAATAGGTTCAAGCTGGGGACAGGCATAGGCAATAGGTCCCGTGCTGCTTTTTCCCTTGATATACTTGGGAATAAAGTCCATGGGACCGGGACGGTAAAGAGAAATACCCGCAATAATGTCCTCCAGGTTTTCCGGCTTTAGCTCCTTCATAAAGTTCTTCATACCGCCGCTTTCAAGCTGAAACACACCGTCTGTCTTACCGGTGGCAAGAGAAGCATAAACTTTTTTATCGTCATAATCAATGTGGTCGATATCAATCTGGATGCCTTTGCTCTTTTCAATCATTTTTACCGCATCCCGGATTACCGTAAGGGTACGCAGTCCCAGGAAATCCATTTTCAGAAGTCCCAGTTCTTCAATGGTGGTCATGGTAAACTGGGTGGTGATGGAACCGTCTGCTCCTCTTGATAAGGGCACCAGTTCCTCGGCAGGTCTTGAGCAGATTACCACGCCTGCTGCATGCATGGAGGTGTGGCGGGGCAGACCCTCAAGGCGCTTGCTCATGTCGATCAGCTCTTTTACCTGTTCATCCGTTTCATACATCTTATGAAGCTCCGGATTGATCTGAAGAGCTCTGTCTATGGTGATATTCAATTCGTTGGGAATCATTTTTGCCAGGGAATCCACATACGCATAAGGCAGATCCATGACACGCCCCACATCCCTGATGACAGCTTTGGCAGCCATAGTACCAAAGGTTACGATCTGAACCACCTTTTCCGGTCCATATTTTCGACTGACATAGTCAATAACCTCCTGTCGTCTCTCGAAACAGAAGTCGATATCAATATCCGGCATGGATACACGCTCCGGATTCAAAAAACGTTCAAACAGCAGATTATATTTGATTGGATCGATATTGGTGATCTTCAGGGTGTAGGAAACGATACTTCCCGCAGCGGAACCTCTTCCCGGTCCCACCATAATGCCGTTTTGTTTGGCATAATTGATAAAATCCCAGACAATCAGGAAATAATCCACATACCCCATAGTCTTAATGACATTCAGCTCATAGTCAAGACGCTCTTTTAAAGTAAGTCCGGTATCTCCCGCCGGTGCATTTTCGTCTTCCCTGTAGCGCTCCTTAAGGCCGTCGTAGCAGAGTTTATTCAAGTAGGTCCAGGAATCATATCCTTCCGGCACTTCAAAATGAGGGAGCTTTGTCACGCCGAATTCAATTTCCACGTTACAGCGGTCCGCAATGCGCTGGGTGTTCTCCACTGCCTCCCAGGCATAGGGAAAAAGTCCCTTCATCTCCTCCTCGCTCTTTACATAGTACTGGCCGCCCTCGTAGCGCATTCTGTCCTCATCTGCCAGTTTCTTTGCCGTCTGGATACAAAGGAGGATATCGTGGGGCTTCACGTCATCGGCATAGGTGTAGTGCACGTCATTGGTGGCCACAAGAGGGATATTCAGCTCTTTGCTCATCTTTAGCAAAGCGGTATTTACCATTTTCTGTTCCGGCAGCCCGTGATCCTGCAGCTCCAGGAAATAGTTGCCCTCACCAAAGCAGTCCCTGTATTTTAACGCGGACTTCTTTGCCTCATCGTAAAGTCCTTTCTGGATATAGCGCTGCACCTCACCTGCCAGGCAGGCGGAAAGGGCGATAATACCCTCGTGAAATTCGTTCAAAAGCTCCATATCCACACGGGGCTTGTAATAATAGCCTTCCGTAAAACCGCGGCTCACAATCTTGGTCAGATTGCTGTAGCCGATGTTATTTTCCGCAAGCAAAACAAGGTGGTAATACCTGTCATCACCACCTGTCAGTTCTTTATCAAAACGGGAGTTTGGCGCTACATAGACTTCACACCCGATCACAGGCTTAATGCCCTCCGCTTTACATGCTTTATAAAAGTCAATGACGCCGTACATGACACCGTGATCCGTGATGGCAGCGCTGTCCATGCCAAGCTCCTTGACTCTCTTAACATATTCTTTAATCTTATTGGAACCGTCTAACAGACTGTACTCTGTGTGGACGTGGAGATGGGTGAATGCCATGACTGCCTCCCTGTTTTTCTCAGATAACTTTGTCTTGTCATCATGATTTTATTCTTTTCATCAACATATTTATTCTAACAAAAAAAGACAGCTTTGAAAATGTCTAAGCTGTCTTTTTACATAGTTTTAAAATAGCAATATAATCATTATAAATATTTCTTAAGAGCCTCAACCTTGTCAAGCTTCTCCCAGGGAAGATCAAGGTCGTTGCGTCCGAAATGTCCGTAAGCGGCAGTCTGCTTGTAGATAGGACGGCGAAGGTCTAACATCTTAATGATTCCGGCAGGACGAAGGTCAAAGTTTTCTCTCACCACTTCAACCAGCTTTTCATCTGAAATCTTGCCTGTTCCGAAGGTATCTACCATGATTGAGGTGGGCTGTGCCACACCGATGGCATAGGATAACTGAATCTCACACTTATCGGCCAGTCCTGCTGCCACAATGTTCTTTGCAACGTAACGTGCCGCGTAAGCTGCGGAACGGTCAACCTTGGTGCAGTCCTTACCGGAGAAAGCGCCGCCGCCGTGACGGGCATATCCGCCGTAGGTATCTACGATAATCTTACGGCCAGTCAGTCCGGCATCTCCGTGAGGTCCGCCGATTACGAAACGTCCTGTGGGATTAATGAAGTACTTGGTATTCTCATCCAGAAGTTCTTTAGGAAGAACAGGATCAAATACATACTTCTTGATATCCTCATGAATCTGCTCCTGTGTCACATCCGGGTCATGCTGGGTAGATAATACAACAGCTTCCAGACGGATGGGTTTGCCGTTCTCATCGTATTCTACAGAGACCTGGCTCTTTCCGTCGGGTCTTAAATACTTTAAGGTACCGTCCTTACGAACCCTGGTAAGCTGACGTGCAAGCTTGTGTGCAAGGGAGATAGAGTAAGGCATATATTCCTCTGTCTCGTTGGTTGCATAACCGAACATCATGCCCTGATCACCTGCTCCAATGGCTTCAATCTCGGCATCAGACATTTTGTTTTCCTTGGCTTCCAGTGCCTTGTCAACACCCATGGCAATATCTTCTGACTGCTCATCGATAGCAACCAAAACTGCACAGGTATTACCGTCAAAGCCGTACTCCGACTTGGTATAACCGATCTCTTTTACCGTATCACGCACGATTTTCTGAATATCAACATAAGCATTTGTGGTAATTTCGCCTGTAACAAGAACGAAGCCTGTACAGGTAGCTGTCTCACATGCCACACGGCTCATGGGATCTTTTTCCATGCAGGCATCAAGAATCGCATCTGAAATGGCATCGCAGACTTTGTCGGGATGGCCTTCTGTTACTGATTCGGAAGTAAATAATCTTTTTTCCATTTTTCTCTCCTTTTTTGTGTTATGGTTTCGTATATGCAGATTCAAAACACTTCGCGTTCCTCGTCGGCGTTGCCCGTCATGCATATACACGTAAAAAAATCCGCTTAAACTTTATAAGCGGACCGATCATCGATAATCAAATCCTCTTATTGTTCGATTCGCCTATAGGCTCATACTCGCTCAGGTTGGCACCTTCCGTTAACGGGGTTGCCGTGGCTTCTCAGGTCCTATGTACCTCCACCACTCTGAATAAGAGATTCTCTACAATATTGAATTTTCATATCTCATCTGTACATAGACTACACCATATACACCGTTTTGTCAATGGGGATGTCCCGAATGAATAAACATTGACAATATTATCCAATAATTTTATAATTTAATTAATATTTTTCGAATTATTTGACAATTTTTATCATCCACTATTTCCAACGGAGAAATTATGAGACGAGTAAACACCGCAGACCTGGTCCCGGGTATGATCACCGCTGAAGATGTTTTAAGCTACAATAATCAGCTCATTCTGCCCAAGGGCCTCATTTTAACTGATAAGACAATCACAAAGCTTGCCTTTTATTCTATTCTGCAGGTCAGAGTAGAGGATGCGACTACGGATATTGCAAGTTCTGCCGACACAGAGCCTTCTTATTCAGAACGAATCAGAAAAAGCCCGGAATTCATACAATTCAAAAAGGAATTTGAAGCGGATGTAGACAGTTTTAAAAATGTTGTCAATGATGTAGTGGAAAAAGGTGCACCTCTGGATGTGGATAAACTGGTAAGCCAGACTTTAAACATGCTGAATCCCGCATGGACAAGCCCCAATATTTTCGATATGCTTCATTGCATGCGTGCATATGATGATGCTACCTATATCCACTGTATGAATGTAGCACTGATCTGTAGTGTATTTGCAAGGTGGCTTCGTTTCAGCGAAGAGGATATCCGTAATGTCACCGTCAGCGGTCTGCTCCACGATATCGGCAAGACCAGAATTCCCGATAGTATTATCAAAAAACCCGGGAAGCTCACTGATGATGAATACAAAATCATAAAAAGGCATCCGCAGGAAGGTTATATGATGCTGAAAAACGCAAAGCTTCTGGACGGTATCCGCAATGCGGTTCTGATGCATCACGAAAGATGCGATGGTTCCGGTTATCCTTTGGGGCTTACCGGTGATAAGATCGGTACCTATGCCAAAATGGTTGCCATTGCTGACGTATATGATGCCATGACCTCTGCCAGAGTCTATCGCGGTCCCTTATGCCCTTTCAAGGCAATTTCCCTTTTTGTAAACGAGGGTCTGCAGAAATACGATCCGCAGTATATCATGGTCTTCCTTGAAAATGTGGTGAATACCTACCTTTTGAATACGGTACGCCTGAACAACGGCATTACCGGCAAAATTGTTTTTATCAATAAAAATCATCCGGCTTCACCCACCATTCAGACTGCCCATGGATTTCTTGACCTGAGCATCCACCCGGAGCTGCATATTGAAGATATCATTTAAGAAATATGATTCGGACATTTTATAAGCCGCCACTTTCGTGACGGCTTTTTATATTTTTATCATGCCATATTTATCCGGCTCCATATTATTCTGTCAATCAGCCGGTCTTTAACCGAAACTTCTGCAATTCCCGCTCTGTACATACTTTTTCAATCTGAGCGCCAAGACCCTGAAGCTTCTGAGGGAAATCCTCATATCCTCTTTCAATAAATTTAATGTCATCTATGGTAGAAACACCTTCCGCCGCAAGGGCCGCAGTTACAAGTGCCGCTCCCGCCCTCAAATCGGGGGCAGTCAGGCTGGCGCCTGTATATTTCTGTACGCCGTCAATAATGGCTGTGTTACTTTCTACTTTGATATTGGCTCCCATTCTGGTGAGCTCATCCACATACTTAAAGCGATTCTCAAAAATGCTTTCCGTTACGATACTTGTCCCTCTGGATAATCCCAGCGCCACCGTGATCTGAGGCTGCATATCCGTGGGAAAACCCGGATAAGGTAATGTCTTTACATGGGTATGGGTAAGAGGCTTGGATGCCACTACTCTCACCGCATCATCGGATTCTTCTACCTCACAGCCGATTTCAATCAGCTTGGCACTGATAGATTCCAGATGCTTGGGAATCACATTCTTAACCGTTACATCCCCTCTTGTTACAGCTGCCGCAAACATAAAGGTACCCGCTTCAATCTGATCGGGAATAATGGCATATTCTGTTCCATGAAGCTTCTGGACACCTTTGATTCTGATCACATCGGTACCGGCACCCTTGATGGAAGCTCCCATACTGTTTAAGAAATTCGCCACATCAACCACGTGGGGTTCCTTAGCAGCATTCTCAATGATCGTCTGACCTTCTGCCATAGCCGCTGCCATCATGATATTGATGGTAGCACCTACTGTCACCACATCAAGATAAATGTGACTGCCCAGAAGACGCTTAGCTTCCGTGATGATCAGTCCATGTTCAATCCTTACATCCGCGCCAAGTGCACGAAAGCCCTTAATATGTTGGTCAATGGGACGTAATCCTATATTACATCCTCCCGGAAGTGCCACTTCCGCCTTTTTATATTTTCCCAGTAATGCTCCCAGAAAATAATAGGAAGCTCTGATTTTCTTAATGCTGTCATCTTCAATCACCAGATCATTGATCGTTCCGGCGTTTATCTTAACGGTGTGTCTGTCAGTTTTTTCTACCCGGATTCCAATACTCTCCATTGCCTGCAGCATAGCCACAGTATCACGAAGATCCGGTACATTTTCTATTATTACAGTTTCATCCGTCATGGCTGCTGCAGCCAGAATTGCCAGCGCCGCATTTTTGGCACCGCCAATCTCCACTTCGCCAACCAGAGGATTGCCACCCTTGATTGCATACTGTTCCATAGTATACCTCTATCTATAAAAATTGCCAAATAATCTTAATTTTAGTTCAATACGCTATATTATACCATATTTTCAGCATTTGTAAATCTCAAACATCAGTTCAGGTATTTCAATGGATTCACCTGGGTACCGTTGATCAGTATTTCAAAATGCAGATGAGGTCCCGTACTGACACCTGTATTACCGCTTAATGCAATCTTTTGTCCCTGGGAAACCGTCTGCCCTACGGATACCAGTACCTTGCTCAAATGGCCGTACCGGGTCTGCCTTCCATCCGGATGATTGATATAAACAACATAACCGTATCCGCTTCCCCAGCCGGCTTTGGCTACCACGCCGCCGGAGGATGCCACAACCGCGGTTCCCGTAGGCGTTGCCCAGTCCACACCCTTATGATATGTGCTGGCACCCTTTTTGGGAGCAGTTCTTGGTCCGAAACCGGAGCTCAGACGTCCGCCGGAAATCGGTTTGATATAGGTAGGCGGTATCTTGGTTCCTCTTTCCACGATCTTGGGAACAGCTTCATAAGTCACTTCTTCCTTAATGATCTCCTGACCCACTTCTTTATCATTTTCAAAAGAAACAATAGCGACGACTTTTCTATGCCCTGCAGATGGCTCCTGCAGCGTTTTCATTTCCGTGGTATACCAGTCATCATTATCGATATAAATGATATCTGCCTCATAATCCTCTTCAAAATACAATTCTTCCTGACGCTCCACCGTAAGTTCAGGCTGTGGCACCATGATGATCAGTTCATCCCCCACACGAATCATGGAATTTTCGTCTTCCAGAGTGTCGTTCATTTCTATCAGCTTGTCCAGAGGAATATTGGTCTTCAGGGAAATACCGGAAAGGGTATCACCTGCCACCACCTCATAAACTTCATTCTTTTCCTGATCCTTTGTCACCATTTCGATGGCAGTATCAACATCTGTCAGCGCTTCGTCGGAAAGATAGGCTTCCACCACCTCGATAGTATCTCCAAAGTCCATGGAAATTAACCCAAGGTCATAATCCTCAAAATCTTTTTCTACTGAAGGCTCAACTGCCGCAAAAACGGCATCGATTTCTGCATCAATACCGGCATTCAGGCTGACCGTCTCCTGTACCTCTTCCTGCTTTGCCTCTTCATCCGAGATAACACGGGCGGTAAGAACAGGCAGTTCTCTGACCGGATCAAGCTGCAACTCTGCCATATAACTTCCCAATTTTTCCGGATTATACTTATCAAGGGCTGCCTGAAGCACAGTCTGCACTTCTTCCTTGCTGGAAAGATTTACCATGAATTCATTTATTTTCACCACATACGAACGGTTCATGGTCTCACGCACATCATCTGCAAGGACCATTGCCATATGGGAAATGACCTCTTCCCTGGGATCTACTTTTCCCCAAAGAACCTCTTGTCCCACAGTTTCCACATTGCTTTCCACCAACACAAGTTCCTTACTGTCACTTGCAATCTGCTTTCTGGCTTCCAGCGCATATTCCTCGGCTTCCTTCTCTGAGCCTACCACGCCTACAGTCACTCCATTTAAAATCACCGTAAACATATTATTTCCCGTATGCTGAAAACCAACATAGACAGGCAGAAAAAAGATACTGACAATTACTGCCAGCACCGCAATTTTTAAATTTCTGATGTGTAATCTTTTATAATAACGTGAAATATGTTTCATGGTATTATGGTATTCCTCTTGTAACATTTTTGTAACAAACTAATTCTAACAGCAATTGTTTTGGTTGTAAAGGGTATGTTATATTCAGGCAATTTCTGCTAATATGTATTTATGGGAGGTTTCTATGGAACATATTATCTTTCACATCGATGTCAATTCCGCATATTTAAGCTGGAGCGCCCTTTCACTGCTTGAAAAAGGCAGCAAGGTGGATCTGCGTGAAATTCCCGCTATTATCGGCGGTGATATGGAAAAGCGTCACGGCGTGGTACTTGCCAAATCCATTCCGGCAAAAAAATACGGCATCGTTACCGGGGAACCCATCGTCAATGCCATGCGAAAGTGTCCCTCCCTCACGCTGCAATCTCCTGACCACCGGCTCTACCAGGAGAGAAGCCGGCAGTTGATGGCACTTTTATCGGATATCTGCCCGGAAATCGAGCAGGTCAGTGTGGACGAATGCTACATGGATTATACGCCAGTGAGCCATCTTTATCCTTCTCCGGAAAAAGCTGCACATTTTATCAAGGACAAGGTCCGTGATACCTTTGGGTTTACGGTAAACGTAGGTATTTCCGACAGGAAAATACTGGCAAAAATGGCTTCCGATTTTAAAAAACCCGATCTGGTGCACACGCTTTATTCCTATGAAATCAGGAAAAAAATGTGGCCTCTTCCGGTCTCTTCCCTGTATATGTGCGGCAAATCCAGTATGGAAGCCCTCCGCAAGCTGGAAATTGAAACCATTGGCCAGCTGGCGCAGGCTGACAGAGAAATTCTGGCAGCGCACTTAAAGAGCCACGGTATCCTCCTTTGGGAATATGCCAATGGAATCGACAATTCTCCCGTCATTTCCACTCCACAGGATTCCAAGGGAATCGGCAATTCCACCACGCTTTCAAAGGATGTCACAACAAGGCAGGAAGCCTGTAAAACACTCCTTACTCTCTCCGAATCCGTAGCTGCCAGACTGCGGGAAGCAGGGCAGCTGGCAGGCATGGTGAGTGTGGAAATCAAGTACAGCAGCTTCCGCAGTGTTTCCCACCAGACTACCCTTTATTCGCCCTCCGATGCCAGCCGCATTATTTACGAAACCTCCTGCCGCCTGTTCGACGAACTTTGGGACAAAACCCCTGTGAGACTTCTTGGTGTGCGCACTTCCAAGCTGGTATCCCGTGAAGATCCCGTACAGCTCAGTCTTTTTGATCTGGAGCATGTTTCTCCTTCCGGCAAGGGACCTGGCATCGAAAAGCTTGCAGCTCTTGACAGAGCCCTTGACGATATCCGCAGCAAATTCGGCAAAGATGCTGTGGTACGGGGCAGCCTGCTTTCCCAAGAAAAAGAAAGCATCTGACAAAATCCCGTTTCATCAGATGCCTGCTACTATTTATTTTTTGATTTGTTTTTTCTTATTGGCTTCTTTCTGACGCTGTATCCGAACGAACCAAGCTCCTTTCCAAGAGTAAAATAGGTTCCGTGGGAATATACGAGAGGCTGGGCTTTCGTAAATGAAAACTTACCGTTCTCATCCATATAGGCCTCATCCGCATGCACCGCCACTACCTCTGCCAGAAACATATCATGAGTTCCAAGAGGAATCCTCTGCGTTACCCGGCACTCAATATTAACGGGGCTTTCCTTAATAAGAGGAGCCGATACCTGATCTGCTGCTACAGGTGTCAGATGCATTTCCCGAAACTTATCGACATCCTTGCCGCTCTTTACACCACAATAATCTGTGGCAAAAGCCAGATCCTTTGTTGTCAGATTGATCACAAATTCTCCCGTTTCCTGAATCATATGGTAAGAATAACGCTGCGGCCTTACTGAAATGGACACCATCGGAGGATCACTGCAGATTGTACCTGTCCACGCTACCGTAAAAACATTCTGCTTTCCCTCTTTATCTGCTACGGAAACCAGCACTGCGGGCAGAGGATAAAGCATATTTCCCGGTTTCCAACTCTGTTTCATCATATCTCACCTCATGAACCGGTCAGAACAATCCCAGAACCCGTGCCACTTCAATACTGATATTGGCAAGCGTAAGGATCATGGTAATGATCACAAAAGGAAGAAGGATCTTATTGGTCTTTGCTGCCTTTTCCTGTGCTTCCTTCAGTTCATTCGTCTGCTTTTCCAGTTCTTCAATCATGGCAGCCTGTACATTACGGTATACCTTAACATTGTCCGTATGAAGGAAATCCTCAAGTCCTTTGAAAGCTTCATCCTGTTTTGTTAAAAGACCCGACATGGCTTCCGTTATCTTTTCCAGACTATCCCTGCCGGAATTATCTTTGATCTCGGCAATCTTGGCAAGGCTCTCTGCCACGGTCTGGTTGATGCCGGCTATGGAAGCATCAGAGGTCTGCCTGATCCCTGCAATTGACAGATCGGAGGTTTGTTTGATTCCCGCTATGGAAGCATCGGAGGTCTGCTGGATTCCTGCAATTGACAGATCGGAAGTCTGCTGGATTTTGCTGACAGAAACACTTTCTACCTCGCCTACAGCCTTCTCAAGCTTTTCGCTTGCCTGTTCTGTCAGATTCTGTATTCCCTGCGCACTTTCTATATTTTTCAGATTGAGCTGTCTCATTTCCTGCAGACAGTCATCATACTTTTCCATCTGTTCCTTAAATACGGCCACCTGATTCTCAAGATTCTCCAGCTCAGCAGCGTCTGCCGCCGCATTGGCACGTATCATATCCTGCGAATTTAATTTTTGTGTGATCTTATCCATAAAGTTATCCATGGTCGTTCCTCCGGCTATATCAGCTTCTTTATAATATGTAAGTATATGATAAAGGCATTTTATCACTTTTAGCGTAAATTTACAAGCATTTGTGCATTTTGTACATTTTTCCCAATTTTTCTTCTACACCATTAGTATAATTAACGGTAATTTTACACCCTGTTCATAATTTATTCATATTTATGCGGTATATTATATTTAAATCAAACAAACAGATTGATTTACTCGTAAAAACCAAAATAGATAAATTTTTTCATAATAGCCCAGGCGCAGCGATGTGTCTGGGCACTCCTCATTTTATCGCAAAAAGAATAGCTGCGGAAACTCCACAGCTATTTTTCTCTCTGATTCAGCATTTGAATTTCTTCATTCAAGGACAACATCCTTCTATCAAGTTCTGATGCCATCCTGGAACATTCGATCAACTCATTCTTGATATAAGCAGGTGCATTGCCCTCAAACTTATAATTGATCTTATGCTCCAGACTTGCCCAGAAGTCCATGGCTACCGTCCTGATCTGAATTTCCACTTTGGTATCTATAATTCTGTCAGACAAATATACAGGTACCGTTACCAGCATATGATAGCTCTTATAGCCGCTGGGCTTTGGATTTACAAGATAATCCTTCACCGAGATCACCTTGATATCACTCTGGTTGCTTATCATCTCGGCAATCCGGTAAATATCCGAAGTAAAGGAACAGATTACCCTGATCCCCGCAATGTCATTTACGTGCTCCACCATATTCTGGATTGTGGATTCATAACCATGTTTTTTTAATTTCTTAACAATACTTTCAGCTGTCTTCACTCTGGATTTGATATGTTCGATAGGATTGTACCTGTGTACATGCTGAAACTCATCATTCAGTATTTCCAGCTTGGTAGAAATCTGCTTCAGTGCTGAATTGTATATAAGCATGACTTCGTTCCAATTGTCAATCTCGCTGTCTTTTTGTGTTCTTAATTCCATTCTGTCTCATTCCGCCCTGTTTACAATTTCTCGCAAAAATATTTTGCATCCCCACTAGGACTATTGTACCATATATTTCTATAAATGTACACTTTTCACAAAATTTTAATATGATTTTAATTTTTATTGTGAAATTTTATTATTTATTTAGAGTTTCAAAATATTCCTGCACTTCTATATATATGAGAGAAATGAGCTTTTATTCCTGTATTCAATCTTCCTCTATGACCTGGATCTCCAGATAATCGAAATCAACTGCCTCCACAAAGCTGTCTTTCGTAAATCTCGCCTTGTCATGTCGCTTGAATTCCGCAATCGTGGAGTCCAGCCAGATCGGTTTCCCGAGATCAAACTCATAACAGATTTCTTCCAGCGCTTTAAACACTTTATGTGTGCGGGTATCCTGTTCCCCATTACAGATAACGGTATCTTTGATCAGATGATTGTCTTTCCATATTTTACCCCACATGCGAAACATGATTTTCCCTCCCGAAATTCTTTTCTCATTTACAGTATTTATCAGTATATAGGATTTTCCCTGTAATGTAAAGTTTATGTATAAACTTATTGACATGGTAAATAATATGTTGTAGTATTCAATTATGCTTTATGTAGTTTTAAAAACTACATTTCGTGACAGGAGGTATTGTTATGCAGATTACAATTCGTGAACCAGGAAGTGCTATCACACATTTTATAGCAATGATGATGACTGTCTTTGCAGCTACACCACTTTTGATAAAAGCCGCTCTCTCATCTGACGGTCAGCTCACTTTACTTGCACTCGGTATTTTCTGTATCAGTATGATTCTTTTATACGGAGCAAGTGCTACCTATCACTCACTTAATATAGGTGGAAAAGCATTGCATATTTTCCGCAAACTGGATCATATGATGATCTTTGTACTGATTGCCGGTTCCTATACACCTGTATGCCTGATCATTCTCGGCGGCAGGCTGGGATATACACTGCTTGCCGTAGTATGGGGAATCGCCCTTTTTGGCATGATTCTGAAAGCCTGCTGGGTCACCTGTCCCAAATGGTTTTCTTCCGTCATTTATATTGCCATGGGCTGGGTATGCCTGGGCGTTTTTGGCACCCTATGGAATGTGCTTCCACACGCTGCCTTCGGCTGGCTCCTTGCAGGCGGCATCATTTATACCATCGGCGGTGTGATCTATGCCTTAAAGCTTCCCATTTTTAACGGAAAGCACAAATTCTTCGGATCCCATGAGATTTTCCATCTGTTTGTCATGGGCGGCAGCATCTGCCATTTCATTTTTATGTATCTGTATGTTGCCTGAGAGATTTGGCATTTTCATTGATCACAGAAAGATGTCTGATTCCATAGAGCACCACAGCAATGCTCAGAGGAATTTTTGCAAAATTAAGCCCCGGCTATCTTAAGATTTCACTCAGACAGCCGGGGCTTCTTAACTCAATTTATTTCATATCATGTGAGCTAGTAAACAACTGCGTAATTTCCAAATACATTAGCACGGACTGTAATGGTATTCGGGTTAGTGTCCATATCGTTATAGGTCACAACATTTTTACTTGGATCAATGCAGACCACAGAAAATTGGCGGTTTGCACTTCTTGCGCTCTGCGGAACGCCGATCAGAAGTTCAACCGGGGATACGGTTTGACGAACCTTACTGACTACACCCTGTTTGGTAATGGTATACATATCTGCGGTAAGATATGCCACAACCTTCTTGTTTGCTGCTACTGCCACGTCGTTCAGTGCCTGATTGGTCTTCTTGTTTAAACAGTCACTCATGTACAGAACGACATTGGTTCCTGCCTTCACTTCCTCATCTGACAGACCCGCTGCAGAATAAACATCCTTTTTCTGCGTTGTAACCGCAACACCTTCTACACTTTCAACATTGTAAATACCGCCTATAGAAGAAACAGCCTTCTCTCCTCCCGGAAGCTGCACTATGTTTGCAGGTGCCTTTTCCTTAATACTGGCCTCTTTTTCAACAACGGTTTCCACCTTTTTCTCTTCTCTGCTTGCAAGTGTTACAGGCATATTATCTGCAGTACCCACTGCGTAATTTGAGAATCTGTCCGACTCAAAGGATAATGTTCCTGCTACAGAATGATAGTCAGCCGGGATCTGCTCATACACACCATTATGCTCACGCACAACTACATATTCTCTTGTTGCATCCCATCCCTTTTCCACGTTCAGGGTTATCCTGATTTTATTTGTCAGTTCTTCCAGATCCTGTTCCCATGCTTCATCACTGGTTCCTTTGTTTACAATCTGTTTTAAATCCACTTCAAGCCACTGATTTACGCTGACTCCTGCTCCGGCAGCGCTTGACTGCAATTCCTGTTTCTTATCAGCAGAAATCGTAGAATCCTTGACCTCCAGTTCCAGATTTCCTGAGTTGATAACATTACCTCCACCTTCAATTGAGGCACCTGAAACGCCCTGCGCCGTACAGTTAAATTTATCCGGGCTTTCAGTAAACAAAGCACTTAAATGAAGCTGCGTACTCGGCATTGTAAAGGTAAATGTACTCATTTCCGTCGCTGCGGTAATTGCCTGTCCGTTCAAAGTACCTGCAAGGAACTGATAGCCATAATCCGGTACGATTTTTACTGTAACTGTACTGCCCGGAATAATCGCAACACGCCCGCCGGTTTCATCCTGCTGGTTACTGTTTTCTCCCTCTTCAAGTCCTGACCACGGTTCTGTCTTACCGTCTTTTACCGCTGATACAATTTCAACCTTACCGTGTTCAACCTTACCATCTTCACCAAATGTGTCATCATATGCCCATGTAACTGTATTCACATACTTATCTACCTGTATCCGGTACTCTTTCTTTTCGGTTACCTCATATTCTGTTCCACTGGTTATGATGCCATCGCTTGCAATATTTCCCTGTACGGTAACCATACTTGAATCAAAGGTAACCCTTACTTTTACTTTTTCCACATCACTGCCCAAAACAGTTGCATTACCTGTTTCTATTGTTGTCCACTTTTCCCCACCATCAATTAAGTATTCCGCAGTTGCCTGACTGGTAGAATCTCCTTCCAGACGGAATGAAATTACATCTGAAGGTTCAGAGTCAGAACTGTCATCACCGGGCTGAGTGTCATCCAAAATAAATTCCACCTGCACCTGATACTCCTTGGTACTGTCAACAGTAATAACATTTCCACTTTCACTTATTGCAGCCTCCTCAGATGCCTCAGGCATCTCCTCTCCATTAAAGTACACTCTATAATTACGAACCTGACAATTAGTGTCCGGCACTACTTTAATTTTTATGCTTACAGTTCCTCCCGGAATATTACTTGTTGTGCTAGAAATTGTACTACCGCCACCATCTAATGATTGACCATCCTCACTCAAAAACTCATAAGATACAGTACCGCTTGCAGAATCCTGATTTGTTATTTGGATCTCAAGACTGCCAGGATCTGCTGCCTCCGCTTTCAGACTGTCATATCCTAATACGGTCATAGCAACCAGAACAAAGCAGAGAAGCCTGGCAATTAATTTGTTCCCTTTTTTCATTTTTCTTTCTTCCTCCTTCATCTTTTTCTTCTTCATCTTTTTCTTACTTATTTTATAATTTCATGTATCTCTCTATCCATTTACAACTCCTGTTCCGCCACAGGTCACACAGTTTTTATTTCCCTGCTCCCCAGGTAAACTGCTCCCAGATAAAATATCTATTTGGAAATTATAAGATATTTTATCATAGATAGCTCCTACAAGTCTAGATTTGTCTCAATTTTTCTCATTCGAATTGACAAATATCCCAAACTACGCATTTATGGCGTTTATCGCCCATATTCCCATGTATTATCAATCCCCTTTTAAAGAGACAATAGGGCAGGTTATTCACAAAAAATAAGGATGGGAGCAAAATAAAATACGTTCCACGCCCATCCTTATCTAATTCATCAATTTATTCTTTTACTAATCTTCATATCCGTTAGGGTTATTGCTCTGCCATCTCCAGGAATCGGCACACATATCCTTAATGCCGTATTGTGCCTCCCAGCCAAGTTCTTTCTTTGCCTTGCTTGCATCGGAATAGCAGGTTGCAATATCACCGGGACGTCTGTCCTTGATCACATAGGGAATCTTTACCCCGGTAGCTTCCTCAAAATTCTTCACGATATCAAGCACGCTGTAGCCTACACCTGTACCCAGATTATAAATGCAAAGTCCCGCCTTTTCTTCAATCTTCTTAAGCGCCTTTACATGTCCGATTGCCAGGTCAACTACATGGATATAGTCACGTACGCCGGTTCCGTCAGGTGTATCATAATCATTACCGAACACGCCAAGTTCTTTCAGCTTTCCAACTGCAACCTGTGTGATATAAGGCATCAGGTTGTTGGGGATACCATTGGGATTCTCGCCGATGGTTCCGCTCTTGTGAGCGCCGATGGGATTAAAATAGCGAAGCAGGATCACATTCCATTCGGGATCTGCTTTCTGCATATCTGTCAAAATCTGCTCCAGCATGGACTTGGTCCAGCCGTAAGGATTGGTGCACTGTCCCTTAGGACATTCCTCGGTGATCGGAATGATGGCAGGATCTCCGTATACGGTTGCGGATGATGAAAAGATAATGTTCTTTACGCCATGCTGTCTCATAACATCCACCAGTGTCAAAGTACCTGCAATATTGTTCTCATAATATTCCCAGGGCTTTTGTACGGATTCGCCTACTGCCTTCAGTCCTGCAAAATGGATACAGGAATCAATCTTTTCTTTCTCGAAAATCTTATTTAAAGCTTCTCTGTCAAGAATATCAGCCTTGTAAAAGGTAACCGGCTTACCGGTGATCGCTTCTACCCTTTTAAGACTCTTTTCACTGGAATTAGCCAGATTGTCAACTACTACTACGTCATAACCTGCATTCTGCAGTTCCACTACTGTATGGCTTCCGATATATCCGGCGCCGCCTGTAACCAAAATTGCCATTTTAATTTCTCCCTTCCATTACCTTCTGAAAATAAACACAATGCTTAATGTTTCTTACTAATGTGAGTGTACTTCATTTGCTTCGCTTTCTACAAGATAGGAATGTTATTCAAACCTGTCAAAATGTTAACTGCACAGTGCACATATTTTACAGTTCTATACCATTCTCCCTGCAAAGCGCCCTTGCACTTTCCACGGAATCCACACCTGTCTTATTTTTGATAGGTGCAAATTCTTTGTTTCTCTCTACCTCAAAAGGAAGGCAGCTGTCAAGCTCATGGATCATATCAAGCACCAGCTGTTCAAATTTATATCCGTTAGGTGTTTCCGGCTTTATATGTTCTCCTGCCTCATTGATATAGGGAATCTTCTTCTCCACGATATGAAGCGGAAGATTCTTTTCACGGATCTTCTCCAGGTCCTCAATACGGAACAGATAGTTTAAAATAACGCCGAAGTAATAAGCAGGATCTCCGTTTTCGTCCCTGGCATTAGCCAGATCTTCCGTCAGTTCATAATATTCAATGATCGAAGGTTTCCCATCCTCTAGGCACATAACTCCCACTTTTTCATCCGGCGCACATTTTCTGACTACCTTTGCACCGGCTGCACATCCGGCATCGATCACGGCGCCTACAAAACAGGGATCCGCTATCCTCTGAAGCACGTTGTCCACCGCAAATACATTCAGCCATTCCACTCCGTCTGCCATGGCCTTCTGTGCAATTCCCCATTTATACATGGAGGAATACCAGCCTCCGTTGCCGTTTGGCGAAGTGGAAATCTTGCCCTTTTCTTCCATATAGACCCTGCCCTCATAATCAGAAGCAGGTGCCATCTCCTGAGTGAAGAAAGTCACATATTCCCCCTTATAGCCGAAATAGTCATGTTCCTTTAAAAAGCCTGTTGTGGCTTCGTGGTTTTTGTCACTGGTCATAATATAAAGTGGAATCCAGCTTTCCGCCTGTCTCACCACATCCAGCAGGTTCTCAATGAGACGCTGGAAAATATACACATCTTTGGAAATACCGATATTGTACATTCCTTTCGGGTCATCTGAGCCAAGTCTGGTACCCATTCCTCCCGCCAGGAGCACTGCACCCACTTTGCCTGCCCTGATGGCTTCCAGTCCAAGTGCGGTAAACTTCTCTTTCTTTTCCCTGATTTCCGGAAGCTGCATGGCTGCCAGCGGTGAAATAACCCCTCTTCCTGCTGCCGCCTCCCTGTTCCTGCAGGAAGCAAGCATAGAAAAGTCAGTGGTCTCTATCTGTGATAAAAGTAAAGCTTTTTCCTCACCGGATAATTCCTCATAATAAGTAAGGACATGCTCCTGTCCATATAGCTTCAGCTTCTCCAAAGCTTCCTCATAGTTCATACCATTCCCTCCATATTGAAAACATTATTCTTTAAATACACAATAACGATTCTTTCCCGCTTTCTTTGCCTGATACATGGCATTATCCGAGCGGTTGAACAAATCCTCAAACTCATCATATTTAGAGGCTCTGCCTGCGATACCTATACTGCAATGTACTGTCTCCTCCAGCGAATGCACCTCTTTTAAAAGCCTCTCCATAAAGCTATCTACTCTGCTCTGCACACGGCATGCCGGCTCATCCGTAACGAAACCTACGAACTCATCTCCGCCGAATCTGGAAAAGATACTGTCCTCATCAAAGCAGGAAAGCAGCAGCTTGGCCACTTCTTTCAGAACATCATCCCCCAGGGAATGACCGTACATATCGTTGATACTCTTGAAATTATCCACATCAATCATGATCATATAGGCCTCACCGGTAGGGTTCGCCTTTAACCATTTGGATACCTTTTCCGAAATAGCTCCCCTGTTATACAGCCCTGTCAGGGTATCTGTTTCCACCTTGTGCTGCATTTCCCGCTTTGCAGTTTCGGATTCGTGAATATTATGGATTCTTCCAAGTACACTGATGACCTTGCCTTCTTCATCCACGATACTGGAATAATAGGTTCTGTGCCATTGGAACTCACCGGTAGATACCTTACTTAAATATTCCAGTTCTCCCTTTTCCGGGGACATACTGGCTTTCATAAGTACATCCATAAAGACCTGCACATGATCAGGGTGCACCAGCGGACTTTTCTTTGCAAACTCTTTATAATGCGGAATCTCACGTCTTTTCTTATTATCCGGAAAGTTGTAAAAGAAGATCATGGTGTCTTCTGCCGGTCTGTATTCAAACAAAAGTGAGGGAGTGGTTTCTGCCAGAATCCTGTACCGCTCCTTCATGACCTTAATTTCTTCTTCCAGTGCTTTTATTTTATCTTCATAGTCCTTCTCGTTCATATTTGATATCCTCTGTCCCCCTGTCAATAGTATCGTAATTTAATTATATTATAAATTTTTTCTGCATAATATGCAACTGCTACTTCTGTTAAACCTGCTTGCAAAAAGCAAAGCGCCCACCTTGTTAAGACAACGTTAAAATAACGTTAAACTATCGTTAAAAAAGCTCAAAACCGCTTTCAGCCCCCTTTTTCCATTGATAAAATAATTCTGAAAAAAATGAATGAGAGGTATCGATTATGCCAAATGTAAATATTGGTATTTTACTTGTTATGATCATAGGAGGATTGGCAGGTCTTCTTTCTACCCTGTACTTATTATTCTCCTTACCCATTGTAATCGTATGGAAGATATACAGAAAAATCACACAGGGAATCTCTCTGATGAAATAACCGGCTGGAACACCCCACTATTTTTTGCATATTCTGGAATGAGAACATTTTCAGGATGTTTTTATGGAAATCTATGTGGTAAAACAGGGAGATACCGTAGATGCTATCGCAGCCTCCTACGGTATCTCCCCGGAATCTGTTATCTATAATAATCAGCTGGTTTATCCTTATGCCCTTGCCATCGGCCAGGCGCTTCTCTTATCTGTTCCCGCAGCCACAAAGCCTACTTATCCTGCCTATGCAGGAGGCTATGCCTATCCCTTTATCGAAGAGACGGTGCTGAATGAAACTCTGCCGTTCTTATCGGATCTGTTTGTTTTTTCCTATGGATTTACTACAGAAGGTGAACTGGTGCCGCCTGCTCTTGACGACAATTTCATGATCCGGGCAGCCTATGATTTTAATGTCCGCCCCGTCCTTACCCTGACACCCTTTGGGCCGGACGGCATGTTCAACAATTATCTCATCACCACCATGGTAAATGATGAAACCATAAAATCCAATCTGCTGAATAACCTTCTGACAACCCTTAACGAAAAAGGGTTTCAGGGTGTGGATGTTGATTTTGAATATATTCTGCCGCAGGACCGCATTCCCTTTGCTGCTTTTGTAGCGGATTTAAGGAATTTTCTTGCTCCTTACGGCTACACCGTTTCCGTGGCTCTTGCCCCTAAAACAAGCGATACCCAGCCAGGTCTTCTTTACGAAGGAAAGGACTACGGGCTGCTTGGCGAAGCCGCTGATTTTGTGCTGCTTATGACATATGAATGGGGCTACACCTATGGTCCGCCCATGGCAGTAGCCCCCATTAATAAGGTTCATGAAGTTGTGGATTATGCTGTCACAAGGATTGCGCCGTCCAAAATCAATCTGGGAATCCCAAACTACGGTTATGACTGGCCCCTTCCCTATGAAAGAGGGGTAACCGCCGCTCGTGTCATCAGTAATACACAGGCTGTTCAGATTGCGGTAAATTTCGGTGTGCCTATTCTTTTTGACGAAACAGCCATGTCGCCTTATTTTAACTACATGGAAAACGGCATACAGCACGAGGTCTGGTTTGAAGATGTCAGAAGCCTTAGAGAAAAATATTCCCTGCTTCCGGAATACGGACTTCGCGGCATTGGTGTCTGGCAGATCATGAAGTTTTTCCGTCCCGCCTGGCTGCTTTATAACGATATGTTTTTAATCCACTGATTTCAGGGATTCTGCCATATTGATTTTTTCCAGCTTAACAGCCATTACCCTGTTTACCAGGAAATTAAAGACAAAGGTCAACAGGATACTGTACAAATAGCTTACCGGACGGATATAAACATCAAAAGACACCATATCCACATTGATTCTGCTCATAATAAATCCATGTAAAAAATAACCAAGGATCAGTCCCACACCTGCTCCGATTGCTGTCAGGATCATGTTTTCCCGAAAAACATAAGAAGCCGTTTCCTTTTTGTAAAAACCAAGAACTTTTATGGTAGCTATTTCCCGGATTCTTTCCGTAATATTAATATTAGTCAGATTATAAAGCACAATAAATGCCAGGGCTGCCGCACACAGGATTACCAGAAGGACCACATAATTCATGCTTCCCAGCATATTGTCAAAACGTTCCTTCGTATCCTGATTTACAGTCACGGAGGAAACACCCTCCTGACTCATCATTGCGGCTGCTGCCTCATGAATATCCAGTTCTTCTTTATAATTCACATAAACAGACTTATATTCCGGTTCCCTGTGAAGCTGTGAAAGATAGGTTTCCGGAGCAATAATAATATAATTATAGACAAAGTTTTCAAAGATACCGGAAACAGTTACCGTTATTTCCTGCATGTCTTCATTACGGATGATGATTTCCTCTCCCGGTTCAATATGATAATTATCCGCTATCTTATTGTTGATCACTGCCTGCCCCTCTTCCGGATAAGGGATGGGAGTATCCTCCACCGTATGCAGGTTAAGGTAATCACCGATTTCTTCCGGTCTTTCCAGGACGACCATGTTCAGTGACTTTACACTGCCATCATGGACAAGATCCCAGGATTCCTCACATACATAGGTATAATTTTCTGTCACCTCTGAAAGTTTCCTGTCAAAAGCTGTTTCTTTTTCAGGATTTACCGCTTCCTTAAGACTTATGCTGCCATCTGAAATCTGTATGCCGTCAAACTGCTGGCTTGCCAGTCCCGTAACGGAATCTTTCAGTCCAAGTCCCGTGACCAGAAGCGCCGTACAGCCACTGATGCCGATCACCATCATAAAAAAACGTTTTTTGTATCTGACAATATTTCTTACGGATACCTTCTGCAGGAATTTAAGCCTTTTCCAGATAAAAGGAACCTTCTCAAGAAATACTCTTTTTCCTGCCTTTGGCGCCTTTGGTCTCATCAGATTTGCCGCCGTTTCCAAAAGCTCATAGCGGCAGGAAAACCAGGTAGCTCCTATACTGCAAAAAAGGGAAACAATCACCGAAAGAATGGCAAGTTCTCCATCAAAACGGTAAAGAAGTCCCGGCATATTATACATGATGCTATAGGCTGTCCAGATGACTTTTGGAAAAGCTATGGTGCCGCCCACATAACCAGCAGCACATCCGATCAGCGCCGCACTTCCCGAATAGAACATAAACCTGCCCATGATGGCTCTTTCCGTATATCCGAGAGCTTTCAATACTCCTATCTGGGTTCTCTGCTCCTCTACCATACGGTTCATGGTAGTAATGCAGACCAAAGCTGCAACCATAAAGAAGAAAACGGGAAACAGGTCGGCAATTCCGGCAACAATATCGGAATCATTTTCAAAGCACACATAGCCTACATTGGTATTTCTGCCAAGAACATAATAATCCGGCTCTTCGATATCATCAATCTCCTTCCTGGCATCATCAAGTTCCTTTTCCGCATCCGCTATCTTTTCTTCAAATTCCAGTCTGGCCTCTTCATAATCCTGCCAGCCTTTTTCTGTCTCCTGCTCTGCAGCATTCAGTTCCTCTTCCTTCTTATCCAGTTCCTCCAACATTTCCGGAATCTTTAGTCCGCTTGCTTCCAACTGTTTTCTGCTGTTTAAAAGCGCCTGCCTTCCTTCCTCTATCTGTTCATCTGCCCGGGTCAGTTCATCAAAGGCATCGGAAAGTTCCTCCTGTGCATCAGCCTTCTGGGTTTCCAGTTCTTCTCTTGCATCAGACAGCTTATCATTCGCTTCTGTCAGAATCTCCTGATAGCGATCATCCACTCTTTCTTTACAGATATCCTCCCATTCATCTGTCTTCCTGTCCATGAAATCCTCATATTCATCGGAATAGATTTCATAATCATGGTCAAATTTAATAAAGACCTCTGTATAATAATCACAGTCAAAGGCCTGGGGCAACAGATAAATGTATCCTGCCACTCTGCCGCTTCCAAGGGAAGATGTCCCTCTCTCAAAATTGATATAATAGGAGGAATCCACAATTCCAACTACTGTAAATTCTTTCTCCTTAAATACCTCCAGGGTATCCTCCTCGTTTCCGTCTGTCAGAGTGATCACCGTTCCAAGCTGTTCCTCTCCCATAAGACGGGAATCCGCCACACACTCTCCTTCATTCTCCGGCATCCGTCCCGCTTTCAGGGAAACCCCATTGACTCCTTCGGTCAGAGAATGTGTTTTTAATACAAGGGCATTTTCATCCGCTCCCGAGCACAGAACATCAAAGGAGAGACTTCCTGCTGCTGTTTTTACTCCTTCTTCCTGTGCAAAAGAATCCACATCCTCCTGTTCAAATCCAAGGGTGGACAAAAGTCTTAAATCAAATAAGTTCTGTTCCTTCAAATACTGATCCGCGGTAGTAGTCATTAACGGTTTTGCCACTTTTAATCCGGAAAAAAAGCCTACTCCCAGGGCTACAATGGCAAGAATGGCAAAATATCTTCCAAAGCTTCCTTTGATTTCCCGCAGAGTTTCCCGTTTTAACATCGATTTCATATCCTCTGCCACCTACCATTCAATTTCTTCTATATCTATGATCTTGTCATTCATTCTCATTTTTTCCACTGTCCCGCTTTTGACAGTAATGACTCTGTCAGCCATGGCGGTCAGCGCCTGATTGTGGGTGATCACCACTACCGTCATTCCTTTTTTTCGGCAGGTATCCTGCAAAACCTTGAGCACCGCTTTCCCCGTATTATAGTCAAGAGCTCCTGTTGGTTCATCGCAAAGCAGAAGCTTTGGATTCTTGGCAAGAGCACGTGCAATTGCCACTCTCTGCTGTTCTCCGCCGGAAAGCTGTGCCGGGAAATTAGCCATTCTGTCCTCAAGCCCCACCTGTTTTAATACTTCTGCCGCATCCAGGGGATCCTTACAGATCTGCGATGCCAGCTCCACATTTTCAAGGGCTGTCAGATTCTGTACCAGATTATAAAATTGGAATACAAATCCCACATCATATCTTCTGTAAGTCGTCAGCTGCTTTTTAGACAGACCGGAAATCTCCTGTCCATCCAGAAACACACTTCCCTCTGTCAGGGTATCCATGCCTCCCAGTATGTTTAAGATTGTAGTCTTTCCTGCCCCGGAGGCGCCTACGATGACGCAGAACTCTCCCTTTTCAATTTCAAAATTGACATTTTGCAATGCCTGTATCTTTACCTCACCGGTCTGATATATTTTCTTCACATTTTTAAATTCTACAAATGCGCTCATTTTCTTTGGCTCCTTTCCACTCTATGACCTTATAGTAGCATGGATTTATTTTCCATTACTAATAAAAAAAGTATAAAGAAATTCTTAAGGAAGAATATCTGAAAAATAGCGTGCAAAATTTCCGCCCATGATACCGGTTATCTTTTTTTCATCCATGCCTCTCTGCAGAAGAGACGCTGTCAGCAGAGGAATCTGCCCATGGTCAAGAAAACAGTCTGCTTTTTCCGGCTGCCGTGCCTTTTTTCTGCTGTCATCAAGGCAGTCAAGCCTCCACTGTGCCTCATCATAAGAGTCACACAGGTCAAATCCAAAGCCCACATGATCATCTCCCGCCCTTTCCATCTCATACTCTGCATGTCTGCTGAGCATTTCAAGATGATTACCGGACAAAGAGCCTGCAATATATTTACAGCCGTTCAGTCCCATAACTCCTCCCTGCGCCGCCAGATATTCCATCTGTTCATCTGTCAGATTCCTGTAATTATCATATATGCTCCTTGCGCAGGAATGGGTGGCGCAAAACGGCCTCTTTGCCACCGCTTTCACATCCTCAAACCCATCATCATTTAAATGGCTGACATCCAGAAACATGGATAATCGCTCAAGCTCCCCCACCGCTTCCCTGCCTTTATCCGTAAGCCCTCCCGGGATCTGTATTTTCTCCCCCGCTCTGCAACAGCCGTTTGCCAGCGCATTTTTTCTGCTCCAGGTAAGGGAAGCACCTCTTACTCCCAGGTCATACAAAATCCGAAGCTTGTCAAGATCCTCACCGATACAGTCAAGACCTTCCATGTACAGCAGGATTCCGATCTGCTCTCCCTTAAGAACTTTTTTTAAATCCTTCCGGTTCTTCACAAGTGCCACCTCAGGCGTGCCTTCCATGTCCTTTTTGAGCGCATCAATCTGGTTTAATGCATCCTCCCATGCGCCCTCTGTCCCTCCGGCATTCAGAATTTTCGTGGGAACATAAACAGAGGATACCACCAGATTTAAGCCCGCTATCTGCCAGTTTTTCAGGTAATGGTTCCTTATGATATCCTTCTGGGAAAGCCGGGTCCGCAGCAATATTTCTCCTGCAAGATCCAGATGGGCATCCACTACAGGGCTGCTCTGATGCAACGCAAACGCCCGCTTTAAAAATTCTTCCTTTATCAGTAAGTCCATAGTTTTTTCTCCTTTCTCACGGATATTGATCCGGTTTGCAACCGTCCATCATTGTTATCCCTATTTTATTCCCTGTATCCATAAAAAGTGCGCCGGAACACTCCGGCGCACCCACTCATCTTACTGGATACGATTATTTTTCAAGCTCCACTGTCTTTAAGAGTTCTCTGATCTGCTCCACGGAAAGCCACTCGGTATTATTACCTGAGCTGTAGGAGAAGCCTTCCTCCACCTTCCTGCCGCTTGTATTGATCTTCTGCTTGTCATTCCATCTCACCTGAGGATATACGATAAAATGCTTGTCATACTCATAAGTAGTAGCGGAATCCTCCACCGTGACCATAATCTCATGGAGTTTTTCACCGGGACGGATGCCGACCTCAGGCATTTTACAATCGGGAAGCATTGCCTTTGCCAGATCCGTGATCTTAAAGGAAGGGATCTTGCTGATAAAGGTTTCGCCTCCTGTGGCTTCCTCCAGCGCCTTAATCACCAGCTCCACACCCTCCGTTAAGCTGATCCAGAAACGGGTCATGCGGTAATCGGTAATGGGAAGCTCCGTTCCTCCGTTCTTAATGATATTGTGAAAGAAGGGAATGATGGAGCCCCTGCTTCCTGCCACATTTCCGTAGCGCACAATGGAAAAATTGATATCCTTTGTTCCCGCATATGCGTTGGCAGCAATAAACAGCTTGTCTGATACCAGCTTGGTACCGCCGTACAGATTGACAGGATTTACTGCTTTATCCGTGGAAAGAGCCACCACCTTCTTTACATTGGTATCCAGAGAGGCATCAATGACATTCTGGGCACCGTGGATATTGGTTTTGATGGCTTCGTTGGGATTGTACTCACAGGCAGGAACCTGCTTTAAGGCAGCCGCATGAATGACGTAATCAACTCCTTCAAGGGCTCTTGTCAGTCTTTCCTTATCTCTCACATCCCCAATGAAAAATCTCAGTTTATCTTTATATTCCTTAAATTCATTTTCCATAATGAACTGTTTAAACTCATCTCTGGAATAAATGATGATTTTCTTCGGATTATAATGAGTCAAAACATATTTTGTAAAGCACTTACCAAAGGAACCGGTACCTCCGGTAATGAGAATGGTTTTATCATCTAATAACATAAATTTGCCTCCGACAGTATATTATCGTACCTAGTTTACCATAAAATATCCATAACATCAAATTTTTATTCTGATGCATTTTTTACTATACTGTTTCCCTGAAGATCCACAGGAACACTGCCTTCCTCGATCATCTGGAGCATGATGGGAACAATATAATATATTCTTTCCTGCCCCTATTCCGGCAATTCCTCTCCTCATATTTATCTCCTAACTCATCTCAAACAATGTCCACAGCCCCTTCTTTGCAACTATCCTGTACTCTGACAGATTTTCATTTGCCGAAAGAAGATTCTGAAGACACGCCTCCATGTCATCATGATCCGCCACATACACAAGAAGTCTGCTGCTGCGTGTCAGTTTTTCATCTGTAACAGGTTCTTCATTTCCCTGACTGGCCAGATAAATTTCCGGGAATTCCATCAGTTCGTCGGAAAGCCGCCATACATTGTCAGGGGATGCTTCGTTGTAAAATACCACTGCCGGCACATCCCGGTTTTCTTTCACATATTCCATAATCTCTTTTTCTTCCTCATACAGGAAGAAAACCCTGGTTTCCTTAAGGGCAGAACCGTCCGTAAGAACGATTGCCGCCAGTAAAAACAGTGATATTCCTTTCTGCCATTTCCACACCTTTTCCCTGTCTTTTCCCTTTAAAAATCTGTTGATCAGTATGTCTGCAGGCGTATATAAAAAATAAAGAAGCAGAAAAAGCAGAATACCGTAAACGGGAAGCTGGTATCTGTTTGATGTCTCTCCCAGCAAAAGAGCTGTTTTTGAAATCGTGAAAAAGTAGCCTGCGCAGGTAAAGAGAAGAAGAGCTATCCCTTTCTCCGGCTTTTTCTTTTCACCATAAAATACCGTAATCCATAAAAGACAGATTAAAAGTAATATCACTGTCAACATTCCGTTTACTACATAGTTATCGAACAGGGAAAGAAAAAACTTTAGCCTGTCCAGCGTATTCCCCGCATTGCTGAACTCACTGACCGCTTCCGTACCGCGGTATCCCCTGAAAATATGGGACAGACTGGCAGGATAATAAAGGACAGCCCCAAGAAGCCCCGCCCCGCAGGACAATCCATAGGCAAAAAGCTCCTTTATTCTTTTCTCCTTAAGGAGCAGAAAACAAAACCCGGCTCCCATAAAGAAATGAAAGATAATATAGTAATACTGGGTCATAAAGCCCAGAAATACCGTCAGGGCAAGGGGGATCAGAAACCGCAGTCCATAATCTTTTTTTCTGATCGCCCTGATATGAAGACAGGCACACAAAAGCACAAACAATGTCAGCCACTGATACATGCGAATGAACATCACACCTGAAACAACGGCTGCCGAAAAGCCCCATGACAGACAGGTCAGAAAGCTCAAAATGATCCCTTTCTTCCTGCTTTCCTCATTCTCCTCTCTCACCACAGTGTGATAGACAAGATAAGCCAGTAAAAGGAAACAGGGCACAAAGGCAATAAGATTTACGCTGATACCAAGCCACTTACTGAACACTCCCGGAAACAGTGAGCAGACCGTATGAAGAATATAATAATAAAGAGGCGGATGCACATCCCAGGACTGCATCTGCTTTACCACACCATATCGAAACTGTTCCCCCGGCAGCACCACAAAATCATTGCGGAAGCTGTCTCTGTCCATCCACTGCCTGTCGTTCACAAACAGGCCCGCCGTCTTATTGGTGGAATAATAGGAATAAAATTCGTCCTCATGAAAACCGCTCTTGCGCCCTCCAAAATAACACAGCGTGGCAATCTGCAGCAGTAAGAGAAGCAGAAAAGCAGCTCCTGTGATCCATTTTCTTTTTTTATTCTGTAATGCATTCGTCAACTTCATGATTACCCCAGTTTCTTCATCTTTGCATGCACCTTCCGCACAAAGGCAGGCGCAGTGGCAAACAGCATCAAATACTGTCTGTTCTTCTTTGTCAGATAAGGATTTTTCCTGATTTCTTTTTTATTGCTTTTCAGATAATCGCACACCAGGCAGTAAAATTCATTTTCCCTGTTCATCATGGAAATGGGAATGTGCAGCATATAGTCAAGCCTCTGGAACAGGGCAAAGCGTTTTGCCTCCTGTATCAGAGAAGGATAGTTTTTCGCCACCAGCTCCTCCACTCTGTCCGCATTATTCACAATATCCGTAAAGACTCTCGGGAATTCATCTTTGTTTCTGGTCCTTGTATTGCTTCCGTAGCGGTAAAAAACATGATAATCCTGCTGGGGCAAAACCATTACGGCCGGAACCTGCAATAGCAGCTCTGTCAGCAGCCGGAAATCCTCATTCAGTTCCCCCTCCGGAAAAGGGTGTGCCTTCAGAAGAGAGCTTTCTGTCAGTTTGGTGCAAAAAGAACAGTCCCCTCTGTGCATTAAAAGTTCCCTCATGAACTCCTCACTCTCAAGAAGCAGAGGTTTTTCTGGCGGCGTACACACGTTTTCCATCCTGTTTCCCTTCTCATCAATCTCATCCCGGGAACACTGTACCATCAGAAGGTTTTCGGAAAGTGCCATTCCAAGAAGGTGCTCGTACATCTGAGGTTCAATGTAATCGTCGCTGTCCACAAAACCAATAAAGTCTCCCTTTGCCTTTTCAATGCCCAGATTTCTGGCAGAGGAAGAACCGCCGTTTTCCTTATGGAAAACTCTTACTCGCTTATCCTCTAAGGCAAACTTTTCCGCCATGGCACCGCTGTTGTCTGTGGAACCGTCATCCACCAGAATAATTTCCAGATTCCGGTAGGTCTGCCTGCGAATGGAATTTACGCACCTTGGCAGATATTCCACGGTATTGTAAATGGGTACGATCACACTGATCAGTACCGGTCTTTCTGTCTGTTCCATAAATAACCTTCCCTTGCTTTTTTGTAAAAACTATCTTACCCCTTTATTTTTCGTCATAACCTCATACATTTTGGAGGGAGCGATCACCGGAGCCATACTTAATGGACCTTCTTTCGCGGGCTTTGGCTCCCCTTCCAGAATCTCTCCCGCAAACCGGATCAGTTCATCCGCTGCATGCTCCGCATTCCAGAGCCCTGTAATGGTCTCATAGGCTGCCCGGCTCATAGCCTCCCGCTCTTTTTGATGGGAAGCAAGATAAAGTACCGCCTCCGCCATTTTCTCAAAGCTTCCGCCGGGATAAACAAGACCGTTTTGTCCATGACAGATCAGATAAGGGGCTGCGCCAACCTCTACATTTGCCACCTCTGCGCAGCCGCTGTTCATGGCTTCATTCACTACAGCGCCCCAGCCCTCCAGATAATTGCTGGTGAATACATGAATGTGGCAGCCTTCCATCACTTTTCTTACCTTTTCCGGAGAAAGGAATCCGTAGAAGATCATCTTATCCTCCACCCCGGCTTCCTTAGCCATCCTTTTGAGTTCTTCTTCCATTTCTCCGCTGCCTGCCATATGAATGCAAAAATCCCGAAATTCTCCTTCTGCCTTCCAATCTTCTTCTCTCTCCTTAAGAATCTTCGCAAGCCTTACCATAAATTCCGGATGCTTCAGAGGAATAAATCTGCCCGCAAAGACAATATGAAGAATACCGTCCCCGGGCTTTAAGCTTTCCCACTGCTCCTTTGTATAAGAAACCGTTTCGGGGAAATAGCCCCACCGATACATCTTATCAGGATAAGCTTTTATAATATGGAAATCGGAAGGCACATAGGCCCCCGCACAGAGCAGATACACCTTATCCTTCCTGTATCTTGTATGCTCTTTATATTTGTGAATCAGTCCTCTCGGAGAAACAGCCTTCCACTGCCCTTCCCGGTACAGCCGCTCGCTGATCCGGATCACAGGCTTTCCTGTCTGCAAACGTTCCTGAACCAGATCCTCTCTGTTACTCCAGCCTGCAATCAAAACATCACTGTCCATGATCAGCTTCCTGCATGCTTCCTCTTCCTCATAAAGACAGCTCACATAGGGAAGGGCGGTTCCATCCGTATGCCATCCCATGGCAACCCGCTCCTGCTCCATAGGCTCTGTCTGGATAAAATGGAAATCATCCGAAAGCTTCCGGTAACAGGCATCGGAAAAGGGAATCTGGTGGTGATTGATATAATTGGATATAAATGTAATGGTCATGGTTTCCTATGCCCCCAAAATACTCCGGTAAATTTCCAGAAGCTTCCTGTAATTGGCCTCCCCGTCATGAGTCATGAAAGCCCGTCTTCTGCCATCATCGGAAAGTCTTATGGCCAGCGTCTTCCCTTCCTCATCCTTCTTCTCATCAAAAACTGCCTCTATGGCCGCTGCAAGCGCCCCAATATCACCTGTTTTAAACAAGAGCCCTTCCCTTGCGTCTGTCAGCATATCGGGGATACCGCCCGCATTCGACGCAACTACCGGCACGCCAAGCAGCATGGCCTCGCCCACGGTGTTCGGTGAATTTTCCAGCACGGAGGCACAAACGAAAACATGGGATCTCAAGAACCGCTGTTTCATTTCTTCCTCCGACAGTCTGCCAAGCATCACCACTTTATCCTGAAGATTGTTTTTTTCAATCAGACTGAGCAGATACTTTCCGTAAGCGGAGAGCTTTATCTTATCCTTTACAGTCCTGTTTGCAATCACACTGTTTCCCGCCACGTAAAGCACCGCATCGGGATACTTTTTCAGGATTTCCGGCATGGCCTGCAAAAGAAAATGAAAGCCCTTTAAGGGGTAATCCCCCTGCCCCAGAAAAATACTGTGTTTTTCGCAAAAATCCTGTGTCCACTGTCCCTCATAAAAACTGCTTCGCATGGTTTCATTCATGCTGTGATAAACGGCTTTCTGATTGATTCTTGCAGTTCCTTCCCTGTCGAATCCCGTTCTCCCCGTGATATGTCCCGCCAGAGAAATTGCCTCTATTTCATTTTTCCCGCGAAGATAAAACTTTTCCTGCTGCTGCTTTAAGGAATCCTTTCTGATCCAATCCCGGAAAGTGACCTTTCCCTGTACCTCCAAAGGAAGACCTGCCATATAGACCTTCGCGATCTCATAGCAAAGACCCTGAATGCCGACCAGTGTTCTCTCCGGCCTGCCGAATACTTTTGCCGCAGCCAGGGCATGGGGAAACTCGGTGCCGAAAATATGGATCATATCAGGCTCTGCCTGCCGAAAGATTTCCTGAAACCTCATCTCCAGCTTTTCATCGTAAATTTCCGGCGTATTTAAATTTTCGTAAAAACCGTAACATTTTGCTCCCTTTACCACAATATTATCAGGAAGCTTTTCATTCCCTGCCGGAAAGCAGATGGAAAGCTCTATTTCCTTTTCTTTTTCCGTAATCTGGTCAAAGATTCCCGAAAGCCAGCCTTCCCTGTTGCTATAGGGAAGAGAAAGCTCTTTTGCTATGGCAGGAAGCATAATATTGCAGATCCATAAAACCTTTTTCATATTTCTTCATCACTCTCTGCTGTATAAAAGCTTTTTCAGACGATTGTAAAATCCCGCTGTCTTTTCGTTTCGGGAAAGCCGAGTCCGAAGGGGTGCAAGGGTCAGCCACATAATCAGCTTATATCGGAAAATCTGTCCGGAGGACATATAGATGCCCACAATTTCCCGGTGTTCTTTTTCCGAAAGTTTTCTGTTCTTCTCCTCCTCCGAAAAACCACCGCCCTCATAGTCAGCCACTATCATATCACCGTAATAGAACAGCACACCGTCCCTGTAGCTGTCTGTAAAAAAGCACCACAGGAACTGCTCGTAATCTGCTCTGACCTGATACCCGGTATCAAATGGGTGATCTGCAAGCAGCTTTTTATCGTAAAAACATGCCTGGTGGCAGGGCACATTCCTGTAGCATCCAAAAGGTGACAAATCAGGATTGGACATAACCACCTGCCCGGTAAGTCTCTCGTAAATATTTCCATAGTAGATTCCCTGCGCTGAAGGATTTTCATAAATCAGTTCATCCAAGACTGCCAGCACATATTTGTCATAAAAGCGGTCGCCGCAATTCAGGAAGTAGAGATACCTTCCCCTTGCCACTTCCACTGCCTGATTCATGGCATCATAGATTCCGGTGTCCTTCCGACTGACAAAACGAAACACCGGCTCATTCTCACCTGTTCCTGCATCTGACTGCTTTTGAAGCTCCTCAAGATATTCCCGTGTTCCGTCTGTGGAAAGACCGTCCTTTACCACAATTTCATAATTTTTAAAGGTCTGCTGCCTGATACTTGTAAGAGTATCCTTTAGTTTTTCTCCCGGATTTAAACAAACCACCAATATGGAAAATTCAGGTTCCATTGCTTAACACCTCATCCGTTTCTTCTTTAATTTACATCCGATAAAATCGGAACCATATCATGAAACATAAATGTCTCATAAGGCAGTATCCGGAAACCGGGATCTGCCGCCCTTCTCATCAATAACGCAAAATACAGAACTCCCGCTGCCACAACACAAGCAGTAAGAAGCTTTTTTAACTTTTTATTTTCCACTCCGTTTACAAGCGCCGGAATGAAAAAGATATGGGTAATGGTAAGATAATATCCGATTCTCGAAATGATAGGCAAAAAGGAGCAGCACACATACATCACAAGCGCGCCCAGATTACAGTAAAAATAAAACCGGTTTCTTCTGTTTCCCTTTACCACCTTCCCATATAAAAGAAGGGAAAGAAGCAATACCGCAAGGCACCTTGCAATATTGACATAGCTGGTGCCGCCCTCCAGGTATTCCGTTTCTTCATAGGTAGGATACAGGAAAACCACTACCTTCAAATAGAAATCCTGCAAGAAGAGAAAGGTAGAGCAAAATACTGCCATAAGGGCAAGCTGCCACTTTTTCCATTCTATAGAAGCAAGAAAATACAGGGGGATCACCACAAGAATTGACTTATGCAGCGTTGCCCCCAGAACAATCAGCAGGATAAATTTCAACCATTCCTTCCGAAGCACATAGGGGATGGCACACAGGGCAATGGCAAGTGCCAGATAATATCTTACGGTACTGAAGGACTGGAAATAATACCCAAGCGCCATAAACAGGAAAAAGCTGAATCCGAAGGAATCAGCCTGTCTGTAAATTGCTGCCAGAAATAAAAGCACGGTAAAAAAGGCAAAAACCGCAAAGACCAGCAGATAATTTTCAAATCCGCTGATTCCATAAAGCAGTTTTACAATTCCATTAAAACCAATCTCTGTAGGAACATAGGCATTACAATTGATCAGATGCATGAACTCTACATACTTTGCATAATCATTTCCCACATTCAGCCGGCATGCTGACAGGGCAAACAAAATCAGGAAAATAGTCAGAAGGCCAAGTGCGTTCAGCATCCGGCCCCTTGTGATCACATTTCCGCGCTTTTCTTCGTGGCTGTTAACCAGAAGTCCCACAAGCACTGTCACAATTGCCACTATAAGATACAAAATCATAGCTTACCTCAATCAATATCCGAATCATTATCGCAGACGACTTTCTGCGATTCCCTTTTTCATCAATCTGTATGCTTCTTTTACGGAAATCCCGCGGCACATTTCACCCCGGTGCGTGATCAGGAAACGCAGTGCAAAAACCTTTGCCATTTTTCCATAAAGATGAGGATACAATACCCCTCTGTCCACAAAAAACTTTTCATTATAACCCTTAAACCAGGTAGATTCCCGGTAAATTTCTTCTCCGATTTCCTCCGTGGAGGTATACAGATGCATGCCTTTTTTCAGGCAGTCATGCAAAAACAGGCTGTCTTCCCCGTTGCTGTACTTTGCTCCGCCTCCAAACAAAAGTGAAAAGCTGATATTGCATTTACGAAGAGAGGCAAGCTTAGCTGCCACACTGTAGGTGGGATATCTTCCGTAATTATACCATTTGATGGGTCTTTCCTCTTTATTGCAGTAGGTAGCCCGCCTTTCATCCACTTTAAAATTGAAGGTGATCAGATCCGCATCCGGGTTCTTCTCAAACGCAGTAATCACCTGTTTTTCATAGCCGCTGTGAAAACGGATATCCTCATCGGAAAACAGTACAATATCTCCATCCGCGTGTAACAGAGCCGTATTTCTGTTAAGCCCCACGCCTCTTTCCTTCATGGAAAAGCAGCGGACGGATTTCCCTTTGTATTCCAATTCTTCATAAAAATAGCGGTCACACTGGTTGACGATAATTGCATCCGTTTCCAGGTTCATGCTTTTTGCAAGAGCACCTGCCTCTTTCTCCACAGCCGCTGCCAATACCTGCAATCTCATAATAAAGCTCCGTTAACGATAATATCTGCTCAGGAATTCCTCATCTGCCTGGGTGATCACCATACCAAGCACCGGACAGTCCTGATTTTTAAGAAGACTCAGCACTCTCTTTGTCTTCCTGCTCACATCTTCTCCAAAAGGCAGTAAGATCACTGCACCCTGAAGCTGTCTGATCTGTTCCAATTCCTTCGAGGAAAGAACATTTTCGTTAAAGGGAACGGCTTCCCACTCATCCCCTGTCTTCTCCGCATCCGGATCCTTAGGCAGCGTCCAGGTAAGTCCTCCCGCTTCTCCGTCTCCGCCTACAAATTCATTTTCACCGGCATTCAGCACCAGTTCAAGCTCTGCCTTTCTAAGAGTACTGTTGCCGCCCATATCGATCATGGCAAATTTCTTTTTGTCACCCAGAAGATAGGAAAAGTTTGCCTGCAGCTCCCGGGCATAAGGCTGAAGACCCGACTGCTTCTGCATCAGCATGCCAAGTGCCTTATAAGGATATTGCTTTTCCACATCAGACTGTACATAAACAGAATCATCCAATACATAGATAAATGCCATAATAAGGCAGGAAATCACTGCAAAGATCACAGCCCCCACAACACAGGCGGTAACCGCCCTGTCATCCCAGTACACGCGGACAGGATCCTGCGTTCTGATGACTTCAATCCTCTTTAATTCTTCACTGTCTCTGCCGTAGTCCACAAGACCGTTCTCTACCGCTGTCTGGATTTCCCTCACAAATTTCTCCGTGCTTCCGTCCACAGTAACGGTAAGAAGCCTGATGTCCGACAGAATTTCGGCGCCGGTAGCTTCCTGTACTTCCTCCCTGGTATAGCCTTCCGGCACATATTCCATGATCCGGTCAAGAATAGGATCCGTGTCAAGAAGATCATTCCATGTATACCCATTATAATACTGGTAAACTTCACCGCTCTCATCCACACCGAAGCTGATATAGAGCTTGGATACTCCCTCATAGGTAATAGGCATACGCATGGCTCTTGCCACCTGATAGATTCCACCGCCAAGCACACCGCCTGCCACAATCAGCATAAGCAGCAGCCATATCCTGCCCTGGAAACACAGATAGAGACGTTTTAAATCCATCCCTCTTTTTCTATATTCCTCATTCATTTTGCTTTTTCCCTTCAACCTTTCCTTCGGCCTTCATTGCTGTGGTCTGTGTGCTGTCAACACCTTCCGTGCTCTCTGCTTTGAGCAGGATCTTAAGAGTCAGAAGCATCAGTTTAATATCCAGCCATACAGAATAATTTTCAATATAAGATAAATCCAGTTTCAGTTTATCATAAGGTGTGGTATTGTACTTCCCGTAAACCTGGGCATAACCGGCAAGTCCTGCTTTTACTTTCATCCGAAATACAAATTCCGGCATATCTTCCACATACTGTCTGATAATCTCGGGACGCTCGGGTCTTGGTCCGATAAAAGACATGTCCCCAGAAAGAATATTAAAAAGCTGGGGAAGCTCGTCAATTCTCACAGCCCGAATAAATTTCCCAACCGGCGTGATCCTGCTGTCGTTCTTTGCAGCCAGTCTTGCCACGCCGTCCTTTTCCGCATCCACACGCATGCTGCGGAATTTCATGATTCTGAATTCTTTTCCGCCCATGGTACAGCGTATCTGTTTATAAAGCACCGGTCCCCTATCATAGCACTTGATACAGATTGCGGTGATCAGCATAATCGGAGAGGTCACTACAATCAAAATCAATGCACATACAATATCAATCAGCCGCTTTGCAATCCTCTGCTCCACTGTCAGCGCATATTCCCTGGTGAGCATAATGGGGGTGTCAAATAAATGCAGCTGGTCGGAACCTTTGATCAGTACATCCGGTATCTTGGGCATCATGTACACTCTGATGGATTTGCTGTAACAGTATTTCAGAAGCTTATTTCTGTCCTCTGCGGGAATGTCCCACAGTACCACTGCTCCATATCTCTTGTCAATTTCCTTTCTGATGACATCCAGGCCTTCTTCGATATTCATGCATTTAACAATCTTGTATTTATCCTTTCTGGAAGCAAACTTCCGAAGGATATCCTCCACGGAATGTTCCCCGTGGATGAACAGCATTTCCCTTGGGGGAAATACCTTCCGGTAAAACAAAATGCAAAGATTATTCCATGCAATAGCGATGGCAAACTGAACCAGAGTTGCCATGATAAAGTACTTGGGATCCAGCCACCAGTTGTTCATCAAAGACAACTGAAAGTAGGTCAGCACATTTACAAACAAAAGGGCAAAGACCTGGGAAAAGAACAGGTCCATGACCTTCAGATATCCGATCTTCATTCCGCCATAGGTGCTGGTAAAAAAGAACAGCAGCGCAAAATATATGGCGAACATACCGATATGTCCGTTTCTTGTATATTTCAAACGGGCAGTAAATTTACTGATGGCAGGATAATAATAGTCCAGCCATATGAAGGCATAAACTGCCGTCTGAAGCAGAAGTCCCACATAGGAAAGCCAAAGAACTATAATCTTTTTCAATGATTCAAAATGTCTCACTACATTCTTCTCCTTGCAGCCCGGTAAGCCCAGAATATAAAATTATAGGCACTGTACCAGAAAGAAAGTCCCTCCTGCACGCGGTACAGATACCAGATTCTTTTGATTGCCTCCATCTTATTGGAGGATAAGGACTTGGTCGGTCTTCTGTAAATCGCCAGGACTTCATCAAGCCCATAGGCGGTAAAACCGTTTCTTAAAAGCTTCCACCACAAAGCAGTATCTTCACTTTTAACAGCCGGCATATGAATCAGTTCTTTGCCGGTTTTTTCCGTATCAAGCAGTACGGTGGTGGTAAAGATCACTGTCCTTGACAGTGCTTTTTTATAAGTAAGGGCAGGCGGTACATGGACGATCCTGCCCGTTCCTCTTGCTCTTTCATCCCCGAATTCATAAGCAGTACAGACAAAAGCCGCCTGCTTTTCCTTCATAAAAGCAAGCTCTTTTTGAAGCTTGTCCGGCATCCAGATATCATCCGCGTCAAGAAAGGCAATGTATCTGCCTTTGGAAGCATCAATTCCCGTATTTCTTGCCATGGCAGCGCCTTCGTTCTTATCTTTCATGATCAGGCGTATCTTTTCTTTTTCCCTGGCAGTCTTACTCTCCAGATATTTCTGAATGGCCTCTCTGCTGTTGTCGGTGGAACAGTCATCCACAAGGATCAGTTCCCAGTCCGTAAAAGTCTGCTTTTCCACCATATGAACGGTTTCTTCTATATAATTACCGGCATTGTAGACCGGTACAATAATGCTGATCATTTCTTCTCCGGCATTCATTTAAATTTCCTCTTTTACCAGATAGATTGGACGCTTTTTCACTTCCATATACGTTTTTGCCAGATATTCTCCCACAATTCCAAGACAGAACAGCTGCACACCGCTGATCAGAGAAATAATGCAGACAAGGGACGGCCAGCCGGAAGTAGGGTCGCCAAACAATGCCTTCCTGACAATGGTAAACAGAATCAGGGCGAACGAAAACAGACAGAAAAGCACACCCATAAATGCTGCAAAAGCCAGAGGCGCTGTGGAAAAGGAGGTAATTCCCTCCAAAGAATACATAAACAGCTTCCAGAAAGACCACTTGGTCTCACCTTTCTTACGCTCCACATTCTCAAACTCAATCCATTTGGTATTAAAGCCGACCCAGCCAAAAATCCCCTTGGTAAAGCGGTTATACTCCTTCATGGAAAGCAGCGCATCTACTACCTGACGGGTCATCAGCCGAAAATCTCTGGCACCGTCTACTACTTCCGTTTCGGAGATTCTGTTCATCAGCCGGTAAAACATCCTTGCAAAAAAGGAGCGGATCAAAGGTTCTCCCTTTCTCGTCACTCTCCTTGTAGCTACGGTATCATATCCCTGCCGGATATATCCAAACATTTCGGGAAGCAGACTTGGCGGATCCTGAAGATCGGCGTCCATACATGCCACATAATCACCGTGCGCCTTTTCAAGTCCTGCATAGAGAGCAGCTTCCTTGCCAAAATTCCTGGAAAAGGATACAAGATGTACCCTCTCATCCTTTGCTATAAGCTTCTTTACTTCCGCTGCTGTATGATCTTTCGATCCGTCATCAATATACCACAATTCAAAGTCTAATTCATTTTTCTTAAAGAAATCTTCATTCTTCATGAATTCTTCATAAAAATACGGAACATTTTCTTCTTCATTATAACAGGGCACAATGGCACTCAAAAGTTTCATATGCTTACCTCTTGATTTCGCTGATTGCATATAGTTTATCACATTTTTTTTAATATCACAATAACAGGAAAAGGTCATCAGCTTCTTCCCGATGACCTTTTCTTTTCTCAATTATGATTCATTCTCTTTTCGGATATCACTTTCCATTAAATTATAAACATATTTCATATGCTTCAGAAATTCCGGCAGCACACGAAGCTCCGTGTCCGAAAAGTCCTCTATTATTTCGGCTATCTCGCTATTGTAAACAGTCCTTCCCCTTCTTAAGCTGCCACAGACCAGTTCATCCAGCGAACAGTTCAAAATATTGGCAATGTCCACCAGCTTCTCCAGTCCGACCTTACTTCTTGCATTTTCCACATTACTGATATGCTGTGTGGATAACTGCGCCTTTCCTGCAAGCTCTGCCTGAGACATTCCTTTTTCTTCTCTTTTTGCCCGTATCCGGCCTCCCAAATCTCTATAGTCTACTGCCACGAATTCCACCTCGTTAAGTATTCTATAAGAATCCCTTTTCTTTTAAAATCAACTGTATAAATATTTTATTTTTACAGTTATATTTCCCATAAAAAATTTTTCTATACAGAGACGGCGGGCAGGGAATGCTCCCTGCCCGCTTTAAGAGAAATATGCTCGCATACACAAGACTAACTAAAACTGTCTTTTCCTTGATAATTATAGCCTTTTCAATCTTCTTATGAAGATAAATGTAATAATTAACAGCTTCACTTGTAATTTTTTGTTCCTATTTCTTTTGTTTTCCCCTTCTGTCCATACTGATCGGAATCATTTTTCTGTTCCGCATTATGACGTATTTCGGATGGTATTGCGCCACCTGCTTTCCATTGATGAGATAAGATTGATGGACCCTGAAGAATCTGGCCGCATATTTCTCTATTTTTCTTTCCAGTTCATCCAGCTTTCCATAAAAAACATATTCTATTCCGTCTTCCATGTAAATACGGATCACTCTTTTATCGCTGGCAAAATAGAGTACTTCCGAAAGCCTGATACAATAAGACCTGCCCTTGAACCGAAAGGCAAAGGTCTCATACATAAAATGATAGCTTTCCACTGCCTGGCTCAGGCTTTCTGACAAATATCTTTTTCTGACAGGCTTTTCCAGATACTCAAAAGGATGCAGTCTGAAGACCTCATTACAGTAATTCTCCTGCTTTGACAGAAAAATCAGGCAGAAATATTTATAAATCTGCCTGATCTCCCTGGCGGTATCCATACCGCTCATTTTTCCTTTTAAAATCATATCCATCAGCACAATGTCATAATAACCTGTCTGTTCAATATCTGCCAGTACTTCTTCTCCGGTCAAAAACAGCTTCGGCTGAATGTTGTACTGTCCCTGCACCGCCCATTCCAGAACAGTACCGATGACAGCTTTCCCATAGCTTTCTGTTTCCATACAGATTGCAATGCGTATCATTGTAAAACCCCCTCTTCAAGTATGATACTTCTATCATATCTGAATTGGAGAAACCTCAAAATCACGCTGCAAAATGTAGTATTTTCTCAATTATAAATTATAAGGATTTTTGTTCTTTTTTCCTATAAGCATGCTTTGATCTTCTCGATCATCTCAGCATACTCTTCATCCGTCAGAAACACCTTGCCGGGATTCATCTGGAATACGCCGCCCCATTCATCACCGTCCTTATACTTGGGGACCAGATGCATATGTAAGTGACAGCCCGTATCACCGTAAGCACCGTAATTGAGCTTATCGGGATGAAATGCCGCGTGGATTGCCTTTGCAGCCCGGTTGACGTCTGCAAAGAAACGGTTTCTCTCCTCATCGCTGATGTCCACAATCTCACTGACGTGATCCTTATAGGCCACGATACATCTGCCGGGCTTGCTCTGCTCTTTAAACAGAATCAGCTGGCTCACATCCAGGTCACAGATCTTAATCCCGAATTTGGCTAAGTACTCTCCTCCCTGACAATATCCGCAATCGCTGTTGTCTTTCATAGTAACTACCTCCGTTTTATTTTTCATTTTTTTCTATCCAGTTCTTTACTTCAAATAAATCCTTGCAAATCATATGTGCAAGGTTCTTCATCTCCTCATCCGGCTGTACCATGTCCGGCACCATTACGGCGGTCAAGCCCGCCCTGCTCGCTGAACGGATACCGTTATAGGAATCCTCAATCGCCACCGCTTCCTTTGGTTTTACGGAAAGCTGCTCACATGCCATCAGATAAATATCCGGCTCCGGCTTGCTCTTCTTTAACATATCCCCGCAGACCAGCTTATCAAAATAACAAAAAAGACCCGCGTCCCGAATTTCCTGCTCAACCACCGCCTGCCTTGTAGACGAGGCAAGCCCGATCAGATAGCCCGCTTCCTTCAGATAGGAAAGCAGCTCTTTTACTCCCGGTTTCATAGGCAGCTTTCCATTCCCGTAGCGGGCATGGAAAAGAGCAGAGGTTTCTTTCTTGTATGCCTCATAAGGAAAGTCTTCTCCGTAGTACTCTAAGACAATCTGCCGGGTGGCCTGCGCATTCACACCGATGCACCTGCCAAATACTTCCTCAATTCCATCAATACCATATTTCCTTGCTACTTCAAGCCAGCCTTCCATCACCAGCCGCTCCGAGTCAAAAATGACTCCATCCATATCAAAGATCACAGCTTTATATTTCATAATTTGTCCCCTGATGTTATGGTCAAAAAATCCGATTACTATATCACTGTCAAAATCCCCAGCGATTTCAGAAGAAGGATCAAAAGAAGAGTTATCCCCATCCTTTAATTAATTTTAATTATTATAACTTTTTTCTTATCACTCTGTAAAGGGAAATCATATCTGTATGGCCGGAATGGGCAGGCGCTATCATCTCTGTGTAATCATGTTCAAAAACTCTTCTGTCATCATTTCTCCCAGATCCGGTTTCTTTGCATCTCTGCTTCTTACAGATACCGACCCGTTTGCCTGCTCCTTTTCTCCCAAAATGAGCATATAGGGAACCTTGTCAAGCTGTGCCTCCCTGATCTTGTAGCCCAGCTTTTCATCCCGCTCATCCAGTTCAACCCGGATATTCTGTTCCTTCAGTTTTGCCGCCACTTCATTTGCATAAGATAAATGCTTATCCGATACCGGCAGCACCTTCACCTGAACAGGCGACAGCCACACAGGAAATTTTCCGGCATAATGCTCGATTAAAATACCGATGAACCGTTCCACAGAGCCAAACACCACCCTGTGGATCATAATAGGACGATGTTTCTCCCCGTCTGCACCTGTATACTCTGCCTCAAAGCGCCGGGGCAGCTGAAAATCAAGCTGAATGGTTCCGCACTGCCATGTCCGTCCGATAGAATCTTTTAAGTGAAAATCAAGCTTCGGTCCATAAAAGGCACCGTCTCCCTCATTTACAGTATAAGCAATATTCATGACTTTAATCGCATTTTCCAGCGCATTCGTGGCAAGCTCCCATTCCTCATCACTTCCGATACTGTTTTCCGGTCTGGTGGAAAGCTCCACCTGATAGGAAAAACCGAATTTGGAATAAACCTCATCAATCAGCTCTACTACCTTTTGAATTTCTTCCGTAATCTGCTCCTGCGTCATAAAAATATGGGCATCATCCTGGGTAAAGCATCGCACCCTCATGAGTCCGTGGAGCTGACCTGACTTTTCATGCCTGTGCACCAGTCCAAGTTCCGAAAGCCGCAGGGGCAGGTCTTTATAGGAGCGTGGTTCCAATTTATAAACCAGCATGCCACCGGGACAATTCATTGGCTTAATGGCAAAGTCCGCATCATCGATCACCGTGGTATACATATTTTCCCGATAATGTTCCCAGTGCCCTGATGTTTCCCATAAGCTGCGGTTCAACATCATGGGGGTCTGGATTTCCTGATAGCCTTCCCGTCTGTGAATCTCCCTCCAATAATCGATCAGAAGATTCTTAAGCACCAGTCCTTTTGGCAGGAAAAAGGGAAAGCCCGGGCCTTCCTCCATCAGTGCAAACAGTCCCAATTCTTTTCCTATCTTCCTGTGATCCCGCAGTTTTACTTCCTCCAGCATTTTCAGGTACTGTTCCAGCAAAGATGCTTTCGGAAAAGAAATTCCGTAAATACGGGTAAGCATTTTATTTTTTTCATTTCCTCTGAAGTAAGCACCTGCAATGGATAAGAGCTTAACCGCCTTAATCTGGCAGGTATTGGAAATATGAGGCCCCGCACAAAATT
>JBJEMT010000116.1:0-14875 GCA_051879815.1 Suilimivivens sp.
CGGGCGGATTCGGGACTTTAACCCGTTAGAAACGTGCGCCGCTAGGCGCACCTATAAGATTGCCATCCCTGTCAAAAGAGATGGCAATCGTTTTTCTTTTACCCTTGATCAACTGATACTGCATCATTTCCCCTACCAATCATCTCATTCCAGGAGAGGTTCTCCATATTTCACGCCAAAGGAACCGGTAGCAATAAAAAATCTTCCCACTTTTCGGCTGTCCCCGTCAACACTGTTGATATCTCCGAATTTCTGACTCTCATCATTGATCTTTTCCCATGTTGCTCCATCATCAAAGGAGCGGAAGAATCCATAGGTATCCTGAATCACGCCGCAGACATACAATGCCTTGTCATCCCTTCTGTAATCCATATCCTGATGAAGGAGTCCCAGACCCATTCGGAAAACCTGTTCGCCATCTTTCGTCAATTTCCTGCCTTTTACTCTGCCCTTTTCTCCGTCAATAAAAAGTTTCCACAGACCAAAGCTGCCTGCTGCAAGATAAAAAATGCCTTCTTTTCCGGCTTCCCCTCTAATCTCTGTCTTGTTGGCACAGTCAATCAGCCCAAACAGCATTTCTCCTCTTGGCAGTCCTTCCGTTTGAGCTAAATAGAAGGTATTTCCTTCATCCTTACTGATATATATTGCAAAATCATCAGAAAAGCCATAAAACAGTTTTGAATTAACCCTGTCAGAGAATACCTTCATATGAAGATTTGCATCGGAAAGTTCTGTTCCATCCGATTCGTAAATCCTTACCTTTTGAAAGGTTTTCCCCTGATCATGACTGACGATGATTCCCTTCATAAAAAGGTCGATTCCATCCGCCACACAATAGACAATAGTATTCGTATCTGCGGAAACAGCTACCCAACCCGAATTTACATTAGGTTTCTCTATCTCATGAAACCTTGTATCCAAATAATCGGAAATTCCAAAAGGAAGCAAAAGTCTGTCAAAGGTAAGCCCATAATCCTTTGAAAGGATGAGACCTCCTTTTGTTTTTCCCTTCCAGTTTCCTCTCGGTGTTACCACCACAGTTTCAGGATGAACATCTGAAAAATCCGCATTGATACAGGTGATATATCTGTTTCCTTCCTTATCGGAAAAAGAATTACTGCATGCCTGATCAAGGTCGGTAAACGCAAAACCTCCAAGATCTCCCACAATGTCAAGCGCTTTCACAGGTCCGTCTACCGGACTGTAAACATTCAGATGCACCGTTTCTTCTATACCGCGGCAGCAATCAGAAAAGCTTCTGTCCTTTGAGGTAAAATTAAGGCTTCTGAACACACCGGTTCCGCTGTTGAACCATACTTCGTCCGGATTAAAGGGGTTGATCTTTACATCGCTGAGCCAGTGAATCAGATTATGGCCCCCATTATATTCAGGCTTCATATAAGAAGTTTCAAACCGGATATTTCCAACGCTCAGATCATACAGTGCAGGTTCCCAGCTTTCTCCGTAATCGAAAGAAATAAACAACATATCTCCATCGTCCTTGCAGATCGTACTGGCTGCAAGAAGTCCCGGCTTTGCTTTGCAGCTGCTGATTCCTCCAAAGCCAAAGGGATAAACATTGTTCTGCTCCACCCAGTAGGCACCCTGCTCATTATAAAGGCAGGTAGGGGTGATATCTTTGTATGTATTGACTCTTCCGTGAATATCAAATTCATAACGGATAATCCGTCCACCAAGAGAATCTCCGCTATCACAGCTGTATCCCATTTCTGTTACATAGGAATGTTCTCCTGTATTCACTAAAGTAACATACAGATATTTTCCGTCAAAATCAATTCTGTGAGCCACATAACCGCTCCATTTAGAACCTTTTACCACAACACTTTCAGGCATAAGCATAGGTTCAAAATGAGTTCCTCTGTCATAAGAGATATAAAGACTGTGTCCTCGCATCTCATCGTTTCCTGTAACAACACCAGCTGTTCCTGCTACAACAGTATTGCCATCCGGCGAACACCATACAAGCGTCATATAGGTTTCGCCGCCCGTAGCAAGCCTCTTCCATGTATCACCAAGGTCATCTGAATAAAGCAGACCATCCTTCTGGCTGGCAAAATAAATTCCTCCTTCATTGACAGGATCTGTAATCAGACGAAGGCCTGTTCCTCTGCCATTCCTATTGCCGTGAACATAGCAGGGAAGTTCCTTATGAATGAAAGATTTCCCTCCATCCTCCGAAATACTGAGTTTACCATTTACCTCCTTGCCATTTCTGCTGTCTACTCCGCTGGCAATCAAAAGGCGTTCCGGCTTGCTTGCATCTATGGCAATGGCTATCGGATAGGTTTCACTTAAGTCAAACATATCGACTGACTCAGTCAAGCTCATCCACCTATCCTCTTCATAATTGTAACAATAGCTTCCGCCGATATCTGTTCGGATATAGAGAATATCCTTTTGCTTCGGATGAAACAGAAAGCCTGTTGCATAGCCACCTCCGGGAATAGGTAAATTCTTATATTTGTATTTTATCTGCTTCATGCCAATTCCTTTATTGATCCCTTATTTTTTCACTATTTCAAAATTACCCTGCGGAAGTTTTTCTTGCCACGCTTTACAACAGCACCTTCACCTGCAAAGATATCTTTTGAAAAAGCAGCTTTCACATCCGTGATCTTGTCATTGCCAAGGGTTACACCCCCCTGTTCAATAGCACGTCTGCCTTCAGAACGTGTAGTTACAAGACCGGCTTTGCAAAGCACACTGATCATATCGATACTTCCGTCCGTAAAGTCTTCCTCTGTAAGCTCTGAGGTAGGCATTTGCGCCGCAACACCTGAACTGAACAATGCTCTTGCACTCTCCTGTGCCTTTTTAGCTTCTTCCTCACCGTGCACAAGATTTGTCAATTCATATGCCAGTATTTCCTTAGCCTGATTCAGCTGGCTGCCTTCCCATTTGTCCATCTCATCAATCTGCTCAAGAGGGAGGAAGGTAAGCATACGCAGACATTTCAGCACATCAGCATCCGCCACGTTTCTCCAATATTGATAAAACTCAAACGGTGATGTCTTATTGGGATCAAGCCATACCGCTCCTTTTTGTGTCTTGCCCATTTTTTTGCCTTCAGAGTTGAGAAGCAACGTAATGGTCATGGCATAAGCATCCTTACCCAGCTTACGTCTGATCAGTTCCGTGCCACCCAGCATATTGCTCCACTGGTCGTCACCGCCAAACTGCATATTGCAGCCATATTTCTGGAATAATTCATAGAAATCATAGCTCTGCATGATCATGTAATTAAACTCAAGGAAAGAAAGCCCCTTTTCCATTCTCTGCTTATAGCATTCTGCTCTCAGCATATTATTTACGGAAAAATGAGGTCCGATTTCTCTCAAAAATTCAATATAGTTCAAGTTCATCAGCCATTCCGCATTATTGACCATAAGAGCCTTTCCGTCAGAGAAGTCAATAAAACGGCTCATCTGCTGTTTAAAGCAGTCACAGTTATGCTGGATAGTTTCAGGTGTCATCATGGTACGCATATCACTTCTTCCGGAAGGATCCCCGATCATACCGGTACCTCCACCAATCAACGCAATCGGCTTATTTCCCGCCATCTGTAATCTCTTCATTAAACAAAGTGCCATAAAATGACCTACATGGAGAGAATCGGCTGTGGGATCAAAACCGATATAAAAAGTAGCCTTACCATGATTGATCAGTTCCTTGATCTCCTCTTCATCTGTCAGCTGTGCAAGAAGTCCTCTCGCCTTTAACTCATCAAAAATTGTCATTTCTTTATCCTCTTTTCTTTTGATTCAGCATTTGTTGTCATTCGGTTATTTGTTGCTGATCAATTTATTCATTGCTTTATTCAGTCCATCTACGGTTAATTTATACATAGGAAACAGAGCTTTCACTGCTGTTTCCGCCTCACGCCAGGGTGCATGCCCAGGTGCCATTTTGGGATTCATCCATACAATCTTCTTGTAATGTCTCTTAAGAAGCTGCAGCCATTCATAACCTGATAATCCACCGTTTGGTCCCCTGTAATTTCCGGTAGTGGAATAAAGCTCCTCCGGTGCCATGGCCGCATCTCCCACAATAATCACTTTATAATCACTGTCAAGATTTCTGAACATCCATTCCGTATCAATCCATTCTCCGTTTTCACATTCCGGAGTCTTATAAAGCTTGGAATAAATACAGTTATGGAAATAATAAACCTTGACATCCTTAAAATGATTCGACTTATGAATGGACTGGAACAGATCATTCATAAGGGAACTGTAAGGGATCATCGTGCCGCCGGAATCCATGAGAAGCAAAAGCTTTACCGCATTTTTCCTTGGCTTAGTCATTACAATCTGAAGACAGCCTCCGTTATTACAGGTCTTATCTATGGTTTCATCGATATCCAGCTCCGTTTTGGGGATATCAAGTTTTGTGGAAAACTGCCGTAGTTTTCGAAGTGCCAGCTGAAACTGTCTGTTCTCCAGTACTCTGTCATCACGGAAATCTCTGTATTTTCTGGCTCCGATCACCTGAAAAGCAGTCTGGTAGCCGGTTGTTCCTCCCACTCTGATACCGCCTGCATTTCCTCCGGTATTGCCAAAAGAAGTCTTGCCCATACTTCCGATCCAGAAGCTTCCTCCGTTATGCTCGCTGTCCTGATCCCGCAGACGTTCTTTAAATTTGGCCTCCACCTCGTCCTTGTCAAGATCATGGAAAAGTCCGTCCTGCTCATTCATCCTGTACTTATCTTTCTCATCCACCATATCGATAAGCTCTGATTTGTCCAGCCACCGCATCATATTTTTGGAGATTTCATTTTCAGACTGAATTCCTTTAAAGGTCTCTTCAAAGGCCATATCAAATTTATCAAAATCGGTTTCACTCTTTACCAGAATCATCCTGGCAAGATAATAAAACTCCGTAAGGCTGCTTCCTGCCAGCCCTTTATCGAGGGCTTCCTGAAGCGTGAGCCACTCACTTAAAGTTACGTGGAGTCCCTTTGCTTTACAGGTATAAAAGAAATTGGTAAACATTCCTTCTCCCTCGCTTTTCTAATTGATACGCTGCGCTAATCCTTCCAGATCCTCATCTTTCTTCACGATTACTCCAACAAAGGGAAGTTCGCTCTTAATTTTGTCTGCCGGGATACCCCCGATCTGCAGTGCGTTGATCCAGTCAATCAGCTCGGAAGTACTTGGTTTTTTGCGGATATCCTTCAAAGAGCGGATCTGATAAAATACATCCATGGCGTTCTTAAGAAGATTTTCCTCCACATTCGGATAATGTGTTTTTACGATTTCCTCCATCAGTGCTTCATCCGGGAAATCAATATAGTGGAAAATACATCTTCTGAGGAAAGCGTCAGGCAGTTCCTTTTCCGCATTAGAGGTAATAATCACGATAGGACGCTGCTTTGCCTTCACTGTCCTTTTTGTTTCATGAATATAAAACTCCATCTGGTCAAGCTCCCACAAAAGGTCATTGGGAAATTCAAGGTCAGCCTTGTCAATCTCATCAATCAGCAGAATTACCTGCTCCTCAGATTCAAAAGCCTCGCCCAGCTTTCCCAGCTTGATATATCTTGAGATATCATCCACGCCTTCCTCTCCAAACTGACCGTCATAAAGTCTTTGTATGGTATCATACATATAAAGACCATCCTGAGCCTTGGTAGTTGATTTAATGTTCCAGATGATCAGCTTCTTATTGAGAGATTTGGCCACCGCCTCAGCCAGCATGGTTTTGCCTGTTCCCGGTTCTCCCTTGATCAAAAGCGGTTTCTGCAATGCAATTGCCACATTTACACTTGCCATAAGCTGCTGTGATGCTACATATTCTTTGGTACTGCTGAATTCCTGCTGCATTGTCTGCTCCTTTCTGATTACTCCTTTATCATTAAAGATTTATATGTATTCTCTGTTCTGCTTGCGTTTTATAATTCACATATACGACATCAAATTCATTACATTCATCTTCCACACAGATAATCTGATAAAAATCTGCTGTTTTTCCTGCCGGGAAATAATAGCTGTCCTTCCAGATATCAAACGGTCTGTCTTCTTCCGTTTTTATGATATGATAATATTCATCTTCCGCATTTTTATATTGCAGATATATATCTCCTTCACTAATACCAAAATTACTGTTATTTTCAAGGGTACATGTTATTTTATAGTATGAATAACCCTCTTTTTCTTCACCGTTATAATTTTTCCCAATATACTCAGCTTCCGCCTCTTTCATCACCGGATCTATCAGGTTTTTAACATCATATTCCATCAAGTTGGTTTCAGAAATGTAGATTCCAAAAGATATCACGCTGACAAAAATACAGCCAATTACAACAAGTACGGTAATAACTGTTTTGATTGCATTCTTCATATTACCTTACCTCTCTTTCGGCCAGCTGTTCTATCAGATCTTCGTCCTCCGGTAAAACTGCCATTTCTTTTTTATATAGAGTGTCTATTACAGGGATTTCATCTATAGTTTCTTTCTTTTCCATATAAAATGTGATTGTTTTTACATCCTCAGGAACAATGAAGAAAAAATATCCCGCACGATTTGAACCATTTCCTATGTTATAATTTTCAAGAATCTGATCATCATCAAATCCATAACCATGTACATAAGAATAAATCAAATCATTGCCGGCAGGTTTTTTATATGCTTCTTTCCCGTTTTCTTCAAATCCGATGTAAGTATCCGTCAAAGCGTAACTGTATTTAATATACTCATCACTTTCAACTTCTGCATATATGGCTATCAGTTTAAGTTCTTTTGGAAACCCTCTGAAACTATTTGCTGACACAATGGTATATGCCTCATCCTCCAAAATTACTTTGTTATTTTCATTATACTGGAAAATACCAGAGACCTCTTCTTCCTCATAGGAAAGATCCATTGCAACAGAGAGTGCATCTGCATTTGCCTTTTTTGTAAGCACAAAAGCCGTAACAATGCTTAAAACCGCAATCAATATGGCAATCAGACATATAATGGTATGAACATGTATTCTTTTTTTCTCATTCCCAGGTACTGCAATTGTCTTTTCCTTTTTGTACTGTTCCATTACCCAGTCAGAATCCTGATGCACATGACTTTTTACATAAGGATTTTCATTCTTAAATTCCTCAGAAGATGTATATTGTATTTTGGGCTCTTCTCTCTTTTCTTGCCAATAGGGATTTTCACTTGGTTTTTCATCTTTCCAGAAATCATCATCCAGGGAAGATTTCCAAAAATTGTCATCTTTGTTTTCGCTCATTTAATTTCTCCATATATTATATTCTACCATGGAACTTCCACGCTGTTTTGATAAAGTTTTCTTAAATCAATATTCTCAACCTTTTTATCACGAAGCATCAATTCCTTCACAGCATCAGCTGCACTTGCTCCTTCAAACAATACCTTATTAACCTGCTCTATAATTGGCATACTGACATTATACTTTTTAGACAATGCATATCCTGCTTTTGCTGAATAAACACCTTCCACCACCATTTTCACTTCAGCCATGGCTTCTTCCATAGTAGCACCTTTACCGATTAAAATGCCGGCGCGGCGGTTCCTGGAATGCATGGAAGCACATGTTACGATCAGGTCTCCGATCCCCGTAAGTCCGTAGAAGGTTTCAATCCTGCCGCCCATGCTGATACCCAGTCTAGCGATCTCTGCAATTCCCCTGGTAATCAGAGCAGCCTTGGTATTATCACCATAACCGAGCCCATCGGCGATACCTGCCGCCAAAGCCACAACGTTTTTAAGTGCCGCTCCAAGTTCAATTCCAAGCACATCAGAGCTTGTATAAACACGAAAAACCTCACTCATAAAAAGATTCTGAAGATACTCTGCCGTTTCCTTATTTCTGGAACCGACTACAATAGTGGTTGGGATTCCTCTTCCAACCTCTTCCGCATGGGACGGACCGGAAAGCACTGAAACATCAGACTGTGGAATTTCCTCTTCAATAATTTCAGAAAGCGTCATCAATGTGGCCTCTTCAATTCCTTTTGCAACATTCACAATCTTTTGTCCTTCTGTTACATAGGGAGCCATTTTAGCAGCAGTACTTCTGGTATATGGAGAAGGTACTGCAAGCACCAGTACATCTTTACCTTGGATTGCAAGCTCCAGATCCGTCGTAAAAATCATATCCTCCGGAAGCTTAACACCTGGAAGCTTATCTTTCTGCTCGTGTTCCTCTTTCAGCATTCTGATTTCGTCCTCCATAACGGACCAGACAGTTACTTCATTTCCATTCTTGTATAAAAGCAACGAAAGTGCTGTTCCCCAGCTTCCTGCTCCGATAATTCCTATTTTTGCCATTGCCATACCCCTTTCTTTGACATTGCTTTAACCTTTTCTCACTTTGCTTCGTTTTTCTTCGTAAGATATGTTTTTCGTTCCTCACCCTTAATCAGCCGCTTGATGTTTTCTCTATGTTTATAATAAGCCATAATTGTTAAAAATGCGGTTATCAGATACATTTCATTTAAAATTCCCTGATTGGTATGGAACATTCCCAGCTGCCCACAGATCACCATCTGGATCATGATTCCCGCATAAACAAGAAGAGAGCCAAGGGATACATAATGTGTCAGGAAAAAAGCCCCGAAAAACAATGCAACACCTACGGGAATAAAAGCAGGATGGAAAGATAATACAAGCCCTGCTGTGGCAGCAATTCCTTTTCCTCCCTTAAATTTGAGATAAAAAGGAAAATTATGTCCAAGGATAGAGCCTGCCGCCGCATAAAGTTTTAAAAGATAAAGTTCTTCCGGATGTAATTTTCCAAACAAGACACTGCAGACTACCACGGCAAGAATAGTCTTGATGATATCTCCTGCCAATACGATCAGGCCTGCTTTGGTACCAAGTACTCTCAAGGTATTTGTAGTTCCTGCATTGCCGCTTCCGTAATTTCTGATATCAATTCCATGCAGCTTACCATAAATAAATGCTGTCTGAAACAGGCCAAATACATAACCGATTAAAATACAATATAAACGTTCCACTTTATTGATTTTCCTTTCTTTCTCTTATGATAAATTTAAGCGGAGTTCCTCTAAATCCAAAGGCTTCTCTAATCTTATTCTCTATATATCTGGTATAAGAAAAATGCATTAACTGTTTGTCATTCACAAAGATCACAAAGGTAGGGGGCTTGACCGCTGCCTGAGTAATGTAAAAGAGTTTCAGTCTCCTTCCCTTATCGGAAGGCGGCTGCTGAAGTGCCACCGCTTCTGACATAATTTCATTCAGTACACCGGTTGCAACTCTCATGGCATGATTTTCAGCTACCATATCAATAATATCGTAAAGCTTATTCAGTCTCTGACCCGTCATTGCAGAAATATAAATAATCTCCGCATAAGGCATATAAGAAAGGACTTCTCTGATCCTTGATTCATACTCTTTTACCGTTTTATCGTTCTTTTCAATGGCGTCCCACTTGTTGACAGCAATAATAACCGCTTTCCCTCTTTCGTGGGCAATGCCTGCAATCTTGGCATCCTGTTCCGTAACGCCTTCAACTGCATCAATCAAAAGGACCACAATATCTGCACGTTCTACCGCACTGACTGTACGAACGATCATATAACGCTCCAGATCTTCTTTTATCTTGTTCTTACGTCTGAGACCTGCCGTATCTATGAAGATGTATTCTTTTCCATTGTGGGTGACAGGTGTATCCACAGCATCTCTTGTGGTTCCGGCGATATCGGAAACAATCAGTCTGTTCTCACCAAGCAATTTGTTGATCAGAGACGATTTCCCTACATTTGGCTTTCCAACTATTGCCACACGGATCTTATCGTCTTCCTCTTCCTCTGCGCCTTCTTCACCAAAATGTCTGATCACCTCATCCAGCATATCGCCAAGCCCCATCCGATTAACAGCAGAAACAGGATAAGGCTCACCAATTCCCAGGTTATAGAATTCATAGACATCTGCCATATATTTTGCCACATTATCTACCTTGTTTACCACAAGTACTACAGGCTTATGGGAACGGCGAAGCATGTCTGCCACCTTGGCATCTGCATCTACAAGTCCCTGTCTTACATCCACCATGAACAAAATTACATCCGCTGTATTAATGGCAATTTCTGCCTGTTCTCTCATCTGTGAAAGAATGACATCCTTACTGTCAGGTTCAATACCGCCTGTATCTATCAGGGTAAAAGATCTGTCAAGCCAGGTTACATCAGCATAAATTCTGTCTCTGGTTATGCCCGGTGTATCCTTCACAATTGAAATTTTCTGTCCCGCAAGCGCATTGAACAGCGTTGACTTGCCAACATTAGGTCTTCCAACCACCGCAACAATAGGCTTTCCCTTGCTCTTACTCATTTATTTCCTCCATATACTTTCAAACTCTTCCCAGTACTGTGTTAACAAAATCATATCCGCTTGATTTTACAATATCTACCTTTACTTGTAAAGCTTTTTCAAGTTCCGGAACTGTCATATCATCAAGGAAAACATCCTCTCTGCTTCGTAACACGTTCTGGGGAAGAAGGAGCCTTTTGCCAAGCGGTTTTCCCTTCAGCTGCATCATGATGTCCTGTCCCGTAAGAAGTCCGGATACCGTGATCAGCTCGCCGAAGAAATCATTTTTTATCTCATAAACATGAATCATCAGCTGCGGTATTTCTTCCATCAGTTCCTGTGCCATCTGTTGAATGAATCGAAAGGCAAGCTTCCCTGTCGCCATGGAAATTTCTGATTTCTTGGAAACAATACTATTTTCTTTGTGCTCTTTGCGGAGTTCTTCCATGGCATTCTGAAACTCATTTATCAAAAGCCTTAACATTCCCACACCGTTTTCAAGCTGCAGATAACCATCATAATTTTCTTCCGGAGGTAATTCTTCTTCTGCCAGAATATACCATTCATCACTGGCATGGATAAAATGCGTGCCATATTGTTCAAAAATCTCCTTCTGATACCTGTGAATCACGGAAAGGACTTCTTTTGCATCCTCTCTGTTGAAGGGTTCAAGGGGATACAATCCCTCACGGTATTTGGAAAGCCCTACCGGCACTACAGATACACTTTCAAGATTCGGCAGATATTCCATCAGCTTGCGGATGCTGAATTCCAGCTCCGCTTTGTCATTAATCCCCTTACAGAGTACAATCTGCCCGTTCATGGTGATACCTGCTTCAAAAAGCCGGTCCACCTTTTTCAATGCTTCTCCTGCAAAGCGGTTATTCAGCATTTTGCAGCGCAGCTGCGGATTCATGGTCTGAAACGAAATATTGATGGGGGACAGATGATATCTGATAATCCTGTCAAAATCATGCTCGGACATATTGGTAAGTGTCACATAATTCCCCTGCAAAAAGGAAAGCCGGGAATCATCATCCTTAAAATAAAGAGTGTCCCGCATTCCCTTCGGCATCTGATCGATAAAACAGAAAATACATTTGTTATGGCAGGATCTGTAATCATCCATAAGACCATTGTCAAACACAATGCCAAGATCTTCATCCTCGTCTTTATCGACCTCCAGTACCCACTGTTCTCCATCTTTTTTTTCAATCAATATCTCAATATACGTATCTTCTACATAAAACTGATAATCAAAAATGTCCTCTATATTTTCATTATTAATGGCAAGAAGCCTGTCACCCGGTTCTATTTCCAGTTCTTTTGCAATGCTTCCGGGTAAAACTTCTCTGATCAAATGCCCTTTTTGTCTGTTCATATTATTTTCACTCCAATATGTTAATTGTATTATAAATTTCTTGACGTGTCACTAGCAGAATGATATAAATTAATTGAAGTTTTTCAAATCTTTATATACTATTTTGGAGGACGTCATGCCTAATTTACATGAACTGGAGGCTGCCATGCCGGTTGCCCCTCTTAAACTTATTGTACTTGATTCTGCCGCAAGACTGGGAAAGCAGGTCAATAATCATCTGATTAATTTCCGGAGAGATGTTAAGAATATTGCCAAAAACGATCCGGCCTTTGAGGGTTATGTGTCTGACAACTATATTGTTGATGCTACCTGCTACCGGTTTGGAACCGGTGAAGGAAAAGGTGTTATTTCCGAATCTGTAAGAGGAAAAGATCTCTTTATTCTTGTCGATGTCTGCAACCACAGTATCTCCTATACCATGAACGGCTATACCAATTATAAGTCACCTGACGACCATTATCAGGACCTCAAAAGAATCATCTCTGCCGTTAACGGGAAAGCTCACAGAATTAATGTGATCATGCCCTTTCTCTATGAGGGAAGGCAGCATAAAAGAAACGGTCGTGAATCACTGGACTGTGCATATGCCATTGAAGAATTGTGCAGCATGGGGGTAAGCAATTTCATTACTTTTGACGCTCATGATCCCAGAGTTCAGAACGCCGAACCTCTGCGCGGCTTTGATAATATTACAGCTCCCGACATTCTGGCAAGAGCACTGCTGCGTTCTGAGGATGATCTTCTCATTGATAAGGATCATCTGATTGTAATCAGCCCGGATGAAGGCGCTCTTGACAGAGCCGTATATTTTGCAAATGTGCTTGGCGTTGATACCGGTATGTTCTATAAACGTCGTGATTACTCACGAATCGTAAACGGCAAGAACCCAATCGTCGCTCATGAATTTCTCGGCGATAATATTGACGGAAAAGATGTCATTATCATGGATGATATGATTGCTTCCGGAGGAAGCATGATAGACACTGCAAAACAGTTAAAGGCAATGAATGCCAAACGTGTTTATCTGTGTGCAACTTTCGGTCTGTTCACGGAAGGTCTATCCAAATTTGATGACGCTTATGAAAAATGCTATTTTGACAAGATCATCACCACCAACCTCACCTATCAGATACCTGAACTGAAATCAAGGCCTTACTATGTAGAAGCTGATATGAGCAAGCTTCTTGCATCTATCATTGATTTTATGAATCATGACTCTTCCATGTCAAATGTTTATACTTCTACGGAAAAGATTCATGAGATTCTGGAAAGATACAACAGCCGTAAAGATTTCATCACCACAAATGACCTGACATGATCAAAAGCCTTCGGCACCAGCCGAAGGCTTTTTTGATAATACGTTTTCTTTCTCTCAGTTCTGTTCAAGCAGAGGGAATGTTAAAACCACCTTGAACAGATCACCGTCTACAATAATTTCAAATTTTCCTTTCATGACTTCCGTCAGATTCTTGGCGATAGAAAGTCCCAGTCCGCTTCCTTCTGTGGTTCTGGATTCATCCCCCCGGATAAACCGTTCCGTCAGTTCATCGGAATTTACTTTAATCGGGTTAGCTGAAATATTCTTGATAGACAAAGCTACCTGTCTTATTCCTTTTTCCGTTTTCATCTCTTCCACATCAATATAAACCCTTGTACCTGGAAGCGCATATTTAAAGATATTATTAAAAAGATTTTCTATTACTCTCCAGATTCTTCTGGAATCCGCCTCAATATATAGGATGCTCTTTTTTGTCCGTATGACAGGGATTAAATTTTTCTGTTCAAATTTTTCAGAAAACTCTCCTATGGTCTGATTCAAAAGCTCAATGAGATTAATCTTCTCCATCTGCAGTACGATATTTCCCGAAGAAATCTTTGAAGCCTCAACCAGATCATCCGTAAGCTGCTTCAGTCTCTGCGATTTTGCATCCAGTACATCAATATATTCCTTCACCTTTGGATTATCTATATTCTCACGTTTGATCAGATCAACATAATTAATAATAGAGGTCAAAGGCGTTTTAATATCATGAGAAACATTGGTGATCAGATCTGCTTTCAGCCTTTCATCCTTCATACTGGTAGCCACTGCATTTCTGATACCTTCCCCTATACCGTTTATTTCCCTGGCCAGTACAAGATTATCACCATGAAGTGATGTTTCTTCTATTTTGTGCTCCGTATCACCTGCATTGATCTGCTTAATGCCGTCTAAAATATGTTGTCTGTCTATCGATGACTTATAGAAACATATAATTGCCACACCATCTGCAAACAATGCAAGAATCAAGATCAATGGAAATAAACCGGAAGAAATATTTCTTGTTCCTGAGGCAAGCACAATCCAGAGAAGCATATTCAGGAAAAACAGTCCTAAAGCCGGCACTAACACTCTGAGAACAGCAGAACTGTTATCATACAGGTATATTCCCATTTTAACTGCCTTATCACATAATCGTCTTAAAATACTGTTCTTCCAGATTGTCTTTGCTTTTATCCTCCTCACATAGCTGTAATAGAAGAAGGAAAACAAAAGGCTTATGATCAATGCCAAGGCACCTGCAAGAACCGGTGCCGCATCGGTATCTATCATTTCCTTTATTCCAATCACTCTGACAAAAACAAGCCATCCTGATATCACCGCCGCAACAACTGCAGCTGTCAAAAGAAGCATAATTTCGGTAGGGATTTTGTCTTCATACTTCAGCCTTATTGTCTTTTCTCCTGTTGGTATCTTTGTATCTTTGCCTTCCCTTATGGTTAAAATAACCAGTAAAAACAGATATAATATAATCCCAATGACACTCATAGCTATATACTGCCAGAAATGAGGGGAATATTGATTATATCCACTCCTTGCCACAGTAAAGGCATCCGATACCTGATAAGGTATTTTTACACCGATCAAAATCTGCGTATCTTCCGGATAGGCATATTCAAACCCCTGCAGAATATATCTTACGGTGGTTTCCTCTATCATCGTATTAGTCTCATATTTCATATTCCCGGGATCATAGACTATATATTTACCACATTCCTCTTTCAGCTGCTTTTCCAGACTTTCCAAATTTGTAGTACTGACACTTGTATTACTGTAAACCTCTGTATTTTTGCCTACAGTTCTTCGAATATAGTAAACAATATTCGTATTATTTCCCCCATAATAATCCTTATATGTGA
>JBJEMT010000117.1:0-14864 GCA_051879815.1 Suilimivivens sp.
TAAGACATCGCCCTTTCACGGCGGTAACACGGGTTCGATTCCCGTCGGAGTCATTAAAGGGAATAATTTGAATAGAATATATTATGGCGCGATAGCCAAGTGGTAAGGCTCCGGTCTGCAACACCGTCATCACCGGTTCAAATCCGGTTCGCGCCTCTCGAGAAACGCTTAAAATTGGCGTTTCTCTTTTTTTGTTTGTATGTAATCTGTTTCTGAAATTTTTAAATGATTTTCTAAATTTGCTGGGAAAGAAGAATAATTTATTGTAGAATTATTTTAATATAATCCATAAAGAAGTGCATTGACACGTTAAACGGGTAAGTGGATTTTGTAGAGCTGATTGGTGTGACTAACGACAAACTTTTAAGTATCATAAACAAGGAGCAGACTGTAATAGGCTTATATGCATTTCTTGACTTTGATTTTAGAGATTATGGAAGAAATTAGGCGGGAATCTTACTATGTGTGGACGTTATCATATAGATCGGGAAATGGTCATGGAAGTAGAAGAACTTGGAAAAAGTATGAGTATTCCTTTTAAAATGAGTGTACAGGACTTTGATTGCGGTGATATTCGCCCCAATGATATTGCGCTGGTGCTTGTTTCTGATGGAAAAGGGATATTTTGTCAGCGTCAGCGATTTGGATTTCCAAAGCAGGATGGGCAATTGGTTTTTAATGCAAGAAGCGAGACGGCATTGGAGAAAGCGACTTTTCGAGACAGTATTTTACATCGCAGGGCTGTCATACCGGCTACCTGGTTTTATGAATGGAATAAAAGCAGGGAGCAGAATATTTTTTCCGGAAAGGGGCAGAAAGTTCTGTATATGGCAGGATGCTTTAATCGATGCCGGGGTGGGTTGCGGTTTGTGATTCTGACCACAGAGGCAAATGCATCAATGAAGCCCGTCCATGACCGTATGCCGCTTATTTTGGAGAAAGATGAAGTGGTGGCATGGCTGCTGGATGGCAGCAAAACAGAAGAATTTCTCCATAAAAGGCCATGCTTACTGGAACGTCAAACGGATTATGAGCAGATGAACCTGTTTTCATAAAAGAATGAAGAAGCAGATGAAAGTGTTTGTTATTGCGGTCATCTCTTGCGTAAATGGGACTATGTCAAGGTTACAGGCGTTATTACAGAAAGTTATTCTAAAGGGCATAGAAGATCAGTGAGATATTATTTTGACGCAGAGTATCAATGGAATGGAAAAGTTTGCACTCTGAGAAAGGTGAAAAGAGGCATTCTTGACAGGGAGGGAAAAGAGATTACACTGTATGTTAAGGAATCATCAGGTTTGGCTGTATGCGGAATTACTGTGAATTATCTGGATATTTGGTATATTCTGCTGACGGCAGCGTTGACATACAGGTGGTTTTTACGTTCTAAGAAGGGAATCAGGAAGAATGAAAAAATATCTTAAGCTTTCTACAGGATTATTTATACTCTTTTTGTTGTGCTGTGTGTTGTGGGTACTTCAAATCAACAGTTCTGTAAATGAAATTGGTATTGAGGGAAATAAAGTGCATTTTAAAGCACCTGTAATCATGATATTCATGATAAACGGAAAACCTGATGAAATAATAGAATACAGTGAAACCAGGACAAAGGAATATATTTATCATGATCAGATGTTGTTCGGACAGAAGGGCAGCATATCTTACAGTTGTCTTTCAGGTGTTTATCAAGTAGAGGCGCTAATTCCGGTTACAGAGCAGGACGGAGAAAAAGTATTTAATTATGTCAGTGAATATATGAGCAGTGTATATTCACAGAAGAAGGGATTCTATGAGGATGAAATCATGAAGGATTCTGAGAAACAGACTATCAGCAAAAAGCTGGGAGCAAATTTGGGTGCAACGGGAATCACTGTAGCGATTGAACTTATAGATAACCGGATTAAAATTACGGCAAATTATCAGTATTAGGAGAAGAGAAAATCTGCATGAACAATATAGTTTTTGACATGGGTAATGTATTGACAGTATACAATCAGGCGGATTATATCCGAAGCTATGTAGAATCAGAGGAGGATCTGGATATCATTAAGAAACAGGTATGTGCCTCTGTGGAGTGGATCTGTATGGACAGGGGAACCATGACGGATGAGGAAGCTATTGAGTCTGTCTGTAAACGTGTCCCCCAAAGGCTTCATGATGTAGTTGATAAGTTTATCAAAGAATTCCGTATGAAGCAGGAGCCCAATCCTCCTATGGAAAATCTGATCAGGAGTCTGAAGAAAGCCGGGTATGGTTTGTACCTTATGTCAAATACGTCAAACAGGTTCAGAAGCATGTCAAAAAACATTGCTTCCATTGCTTATATGGACGGGATCTGGATTTCCTGTGAAAGAGGATATTTGAAGCCGGAACGGGAAGCTTTTCTGGATTTTTTTCAATATTTGAATCTGAGGCCGGAGGAATGCTTTTTTATAGACGATTCGCCTGCCAATATTGAAGCAGGGATGCGGTTTGGAATGAAAGGCTGTGTTTATCATCAGGATGTTGAAGAACTGGAAAAGAATTTGAAAGAGGCAGGGTTTCTTTTGTAAAAGACAAAAGGAAGGAAATAAGGGAAATCCGGGATGTTTATTTGAAAGATGGTATGTTAGCAGAGAAAGACTAAAAGCAATAAGTAAAAAGGAGAGTGATGAAGATGAATATCAGTCGAGTATTATATTCTGATGCCAGAAGCGCTTATGAGGTGACATATACACCTGATATTGTGTTTGCACACAGAGAAACCGGAGATTTGGCACTGCAGCTTCTATCGCCGGTTGCGCCGGATATTCCGAAACCACAGAATCATGCAATATATGCCAAAATCAATCAGGAAAGAAAGTGGCATGAACAACCGAAAGATACCCGTGTATTTCCGCTGATCGTGGATGTTCCAGGATCTGGTTGGAGTGGAGCAGAAGGTTATGCCCATGTGCCGAAAATGGTAGAACTTGCGAAGCAGGGATTTGTAGTTGCATGCATTGCATATAGGGGTACCTTTAAGGATAATGTGAGATTTCCGGCTGCAGTGCAGGATACAAAAGAAGCCATTCGATTTTTGCGTGCAAATGCCGCCATTTATCATATTGATCCTGAACATGTTACGCTTCTTGGTGATTCTTCTGGTGGACATACAGTGGCAATGGCAGCGCTTACCGGCGAGGAAAGCCGTTTTAATATAGGAGAGCATCTTGATCAGAATACCAAAGTGAATGCATGTGTAATTTTTTATGGTCCGAATGATCTGTTGAATCTGGTGACGGACCGGCTCACAGAGGGAAAGAAGCTTCGTCCCGGAGAAGGCGAGTATCCGTTTGAGGCGCGTGAAATCTTTCAAGAGGATTTTTTGGTAAATCCCCAAATGATTTTGGCAGATGCAAGTCCGATCAATTATATTCATGCTGAAGAAAAACTGCCGGCTTTTTTGTTTTTACAGGGTGAGGATGACCCGATTATTCCGATGGCTCAGGGATTACGCTTTTGCGACAAGGTACGTTCCTGTGGTGGCAGGGCAGAATTTATTAAGATAGCTGCAGGTGGTCATGGAACCGGATGTTGGACTCCTGAAGCTATGCAGTTGGTTGCACAGTTTTTGAAAGCATATAATTGAGTAGGTTTGACATAAAGTAAGGAGCAACACTATGAAACCATATACGCACAAAGTACAATATTATGAAACAGACAAAATGGGAATAACCCATCATTCCAACTACATTCGCTGGATGGAGGAGGCAAGGATAGATTTCCTTGATCAGATTGGATGGAGTTATGCTAAAATGGAGGAAGAAGGAATTATTTCTCCTGTACTTGCAGTAGATTGCAGGTATAAGCACAGTACGACATTTTCAGATGAGGTTTCTGTCACAGTAAAAGTAAAGGAATTCAAAGGGGTACGGTTGATTCTGGAATATACTATGATAAACATAAAAGATGATTCTGATGTGCTGATTGGAACAACAGAGCATTGTTTTCTTAATACCCAGTCCCGTCCCATAAATATGAAAAAGGAATTTCCGGAGTTGTTTCAGGTGTTGACGGATTTAGTGTGTTGATAGAGAGAATAATGACAGCTTCATTTATCAGAGATGGAGCAACCTATACTCCGTGGTTTAAAAAAGACGGACAAAATGTAATGTGTTACACCGACGGAATAAGAACGGTCAGTTTTTTAATAAAAGTGGATGAATAAATCAAAATAACCGGAAAGGGGAGGAAAGCTATGCAATTACCATTTGAAATTGATTTAACAGGACAGGTAGCAGTTGTGACCGGGGGAAGCGGCATCATCGGAGGTATGTTTGCGAGAGCCCTCGGGAAGTGCGGAGCAAAAATTGCAGTTCTCGGCAGAAAGGCGGAAAACGGCATCCCGGTGGTAAAGGATATTGAGGCGGAAGGCGGAGAAGCTATTTCCATAGCAGCAAATGTTCTTGAGAAGGAAAGCCTGGAAGCGGCAAAACAGGAAATTTTAAATAAGTGGGGCAAGATCAATATTCTTGTAAACTGTGCGGGAGGAGCCGTAAAAAGCGCGGAGATTCCACAGGATCAGTTTTCCGATTTTACAGGTGATATGCTGAATTTCTTTACCACTGATATGGAGAATGTGAAACGGGAACTGGATCTGAACCTGTATGGAACCATGCTTCCCACCCAGATTTTCGGGGAAAGTATGGTGGGGCAGGAAAATGCCAATATTATCAATATTTCCAGTATGGGTGCATACGGACCTCTCACCAGAATTCCCGGGTATTCGGGAGCAAAAGCGGCTATCAGCAACTTTACGGAGTGGGCGGCAATCTATTTCGCAAAGAGCGGTATTCGTGTCAATGCCATAGCTCCCGGCTTTTTCCAGACCACACAGAATCATGCACTTCATTTTAATGAGGACGGCACGCCAACTCACAGAAGCCGGAAGATTATAGACAGTACTCCTATGGGCAAGTACGGTGATCCCGAGGATCTGATCGGAGCTCTTCTTTTCCTTGTAAGCCCCAAAGGAAGCAGCTTTGTGACGGGAGTGGTGCTTCCTGTGGACGGCGGTTTCCATTGTTACCTTGGAGTATAAATGTATGTATTTTATTCTGTTTTTGCTTGGAATTGTATTCCTGATTTATTTTCTTTGTATTGCTTTTTTCGTCGGACACGGAACCAACTTTTATTTTATCTGGCTCATATTAGGAATTATTGCTGTTGTATTTTCCGTTCTTTTAAAAAAAGGATTTTTTGCCGTACATATTCCTTTATGGATTCGCAGAAGCTTTATTGTGCTGGTCTGTATTAGTGCTGTTATCTTTGGCATAGTGGAAGGCTTTATCCTCAGCGGATTTTCCAGGAAGGGACAGCCGGGAGCAGACTATGTGATCGTGCTGGGAGCGCAGATGAAGGCAAACGGACCATCCAAAGCCCTGCAGTACCGGCTGGATGAAGCAATCCGCTATCTGAACGAAAACCCGGTTTCCAAGGTAATCGTGTCCGGAGGGCAGGGATCCGACGAGCATATTTCGGAAGCCCAGGGTATGTATGATTATCTGATTTCTCAAGGGATTGCAAAAGAGCGTATCATCAAGGAGGATCAGTCAGGGAACACCTTTCAGAATCTGACTTTTTCAGCGCAGTTTCTTGATAAGGAAAAAGACTCTGTGGCGGTGGTCACCAACAATTTTCATGTGTTTCGGGCAGTAAAGATTGCAAAGAGGGCAGGGTACCAAAAGGTGTGCGGCATCGCAGCAAAGGGAGAGCCTTTTTTACAGTTTAATAATATGATGAGAGAGTTTTTCGGAGTGATGAAGGATTTTCTGGTTGGGAATATGTAATATCTGTATCGGAAAAACTTGAAATATGATAAAATATTTTTAAAAGATAGGATATGGGGAACGGAGGAGAAGGACATGGATCAGATAGCAAAATTGAAAGAAATTGTGGATAACAGTGACAATATTGTATTCTTTGGAGGAGCAGGTGTTTCTACGGAAAGCGGCATCCCGGATTTCAGAAGTGTGGACGGGTTATACAATCAGAAATATGACTATCCGCCGGAAACTATTTTGAGCCATACCTTTTACAGAAGCAAGCCGGAGGAGTTTTTCCGCTTTTATAAAGATAAGATGCTGTGTCTTTCCGCAAAGCCCAATGCAGCGCATTTAAAGCTGGCACAGTGGGAAAAGGAAGGAAAGCTGAAGGCAGTCATTACCCAGAATATTGACGGTCTGCATCAGGCAGCAGGAAGTAAGGAAGTGCTGGAGCTTCACGGCAGTGTACTTCGTAATTATTGTGAAAACTGTGGAGAATTTCATGATGCGGAATATATGCTTCATGCGGATGGTGTTCCGAAGTGCGCAAAGTGCGGCGGACCGGTAAAGCCTGATGTGGTGCTTTATGAAGAGGGACTTGACAGCAATACTATGAACAAGTCAATACAGTACATCAGGGAAGCTGATGTTCTGATTATAGGAGGAACTTCTCTTGTGGTATATCCGGCAGCAGGTCTGATTGATTATTACAGAGGAAATAAGCTGGTAGTCATCAATAAGACACCTACCGGCAGAGACAGTATGGCGGATCTTGTGGTACAGGGAAGTATCGGAGAAATCTTTTCAAAGCTGTAGAGATGCTAAACCGGAATGGAGGAAACAATGGATATCAAGGTAGGAGATGTCTTAAAGCTGAAGAAGGCACACCCTTGTGGAAGCCATGAATGGGAGGTGCTTCGCATCGGAGCTGACTTCCGGTTAAAATGCATGGGCTGTGGGCACCAGATCATGACACCCAGAAAGCAGGCGGAAAAGAATATTAAGGAAATTCTGCCAAAATCTTAGTTTGGCCCTTGCCAAAAAAAATATTATATGGTATGATATTACTCCGTGATATGTTGAAATTTGTTCCGCGGAAAGCGGGACACGCCCTTTTTATGATGAAAGGGTGACATAATTCCTTGCTCCTGCCAAAGACGGGGGCCAGAGACCAAAAGGAGGTAACGAAGCATGAACAAGTATGAATTAGCCGTTGTTGTTAGTGCGAAAATCGAAGATGATGAAAGAGCAGCAGTAGTTGACAAGTGTAAAGCCCTGATCGAAAGATTTGGCGGTACCATCACCAACGTTGACGACTGGGGTAAGAAGAGACTGGCTTATGAAGTTCAGAAGATGAAAGAAGCTTTCTATTACTTCATTCAGTTTGAAGCTGAAGCTACAGCGCCAGTTGAAATCGAGAACCGTGTTCGCATCATGGACAATGTTGTCAGATTTTTAGTCGTAAAACAGGACGAGGTATAGAGAGTACACTACAGTACTTTTAGAGAGAGGGACATATGAATAAAGTAATACTTATGGGCCGTTTGACAAGAGACCCCGAAGTGAGATATTCACAGGGTGAGAATGCGATGGCAATTGCCAGATACACACTTGCTGTTGACAGAAGATCCAATCGTAATAATAATGATGGACAGACAGCAGATTTTATTAACTGTGTGGCTTTTGGAAGAGCCGGTGAATTCGCAGAGAAGTATTTTAGGAAAGGTACGAAAATTGCAATCACAGGCCGTATTCAGACAGGAAGCTACACTAATAGAGACGGTGTGAAAGTCTATACCACAGATATCGTGGTAGAAGAACAGGAATTTGCCGAAAGCAAGAACAGTTCCGGTAGTGACGGGGGTTATACCGGCAATGCAAACAGAGGACCTGAACCTTCAGGTGCCGGTGACGGTTTCATGAACATTCCGGATGGAATTGATGAGGAACTGCCATTCAACTAATGGATGCGTGACGTAAAGTCACAGGAAAGTAAGATAGGAGGCAATTTATTATGGCATATAATAAAACAGAGAAGTCTGATTCTCCCATGAGAAGAAAAGGCGGAATCCGCAGAAGAAAAAAAGTCTGTGTATTCTGTGGCAAAGATAACGTAATTGATTACAAAGACGTTAACAAGTTAAAGAGATATATCTCTGAAAGAGGAAAGATTCTTCCCAGAAGAATTACAGGAAACTGTGCTAAGCATCAGAGAGCTTTGACAGTAGCTATCAAGAGAGCTCGTCACATCGCTCTTATGCCTTATGTTCAGGATTAATCTTTTATAATTTGCAGGCGGACAATATAGTTTGTCCGCCTGTTTTTTTTGCCGAAAAAGGTCGTAAACACAAAAAATAATAAGGTGGAAACTTTGTATAAAAAATGTTATACTAGAAAAGTGTAATTATAGAGAACTATTACTTTGGATTGAACAGGGGTATAAAGAAAATGACTTCTACGAAAAGAAATATGAAGTTAAAGGGAAGACTGAAGAGCTATACGCAGACTTCCATTTATCTTGGCCTGCTGCTTGTTGCAGTAAATCTGCTTATATACATACTGGATGTGCCGTCGGGGCTTGTGCTGACATGCTTTACTCTTTTTTACTTTGCAGTGACAGTATTGCTTCAGCTTTACAATAAGCCTATTATCATGAATGAACTGGTAAGTTTTGCCACTCAGTACGGTCAGATTCAGAAGGTACTTCTCAGGGAACTGGAATTGCCCTATGCGATGCTGGATGAAGAGGGGCGTATTATCTGGACCAATGAAAAATTTGAAGAGGTAGTGCATAAGGACAGAGGATACCGAAAGTCCATTACATCCCTTTTTCCTTCTATTACAAGGGAAAAGCTTCCTGATGAAGAAAATGAAGTCTCTCTGAATATTGTCTTTGGGGACAGAAATTATGAAGTTAAGATGAGAAAAATCTCGATGAAAGAGATGGCGGAGAACAGTGATATCATTGATGGCGCAGGATATGACGGCTGTCTGATTGCTTTTTATCTTTTTGATGAAACGGCACTTAAGATTGCCCTTCAGGAGGTAGACGACCAGAGTCTTTCTGTAGGGATGATTTATCTGGACAATTATGAGGAAGCGCTGGACAGTGTGGAAGAGGTCAGAAGGTCTCTCTTAACAGCTTTGATAGACAGAAAGGTGAACAAATATATTTCGGCTCTTGACGGTATCTGTAAGAAGATTGAGAAGGACAAGTATATGGTGATTCTCCGCAAAAAGTCGGTAGCGCTCCTTCGTGAAAACAAATTTGATCTTTTGGATGATGTAAAAACGGTTAATATCGGTAATGAAATGGCGGTGACCATCAGTATCGGCATTGGTGTTGACGGTCTTTCTTATGCGCAGAATTATGAATTTGCCCGCAATGCCATTGATCTTGCTCTTGGAAGGGGCGGTGATCAGGCAGTCATTAAGACCCCGGACAATACCATTTATTTTGGCGGCAAGAGCCAGCAGATAGAAAAAAATACCAGAGTAAAGGCAAGAGTAAAGGCGCAGGCTCTCAGGGAGATCATTTCCAGCAAGGATCAGGTGTTGATCATGGGTCACAGACTGGCAGATGCGGACAGCTTCGGTGCAGCAGTAGGTATTTACCGGATTGCCAGAATCCTGGATAAGAGAGCACATATTGTACTGAATGATGTAAGCACTTCTATTAAACCCATGGTGGATCTTTTCCTGGATAATGAAGATTATGAGGAAAATATGATCATTACCAGCCAGCAGTCGATTGAATATGCAGGCAGCAATACTGTACTGGTGGTAGTGGATGTAAATAAGCCAAGTATCACGGAGTGTCCTGATCTTCTTCGGATGTGTAAGTCTATTGTGGTGCTGGATCATCACAGACAGGGAACCGAGATCATAGAAAATGCCACATTATCTTATGTAGAAGCATATGCTTCTTCCACCTGCGAAATGGTTTCGGAAATCCTGCAGTATATCGGTGAGAGTATTCGTATCTCTCCGGAGGAAGCAGACTGCATGTACTCCGGCATTATGATTGATACCAATAATTTTATGGGTAAAACCGGCGTCAGAACCTTTGAAGCGGCTGCCTTTCTGAGAAGAAACGGTGCGGATGTGACAAGGGTCAGAAAGCTCTTTCGGGAGGATGCCATTGAATATAAAGCGAAGGCGGATGCAGTCAGCCAGGCTGAAATTTACAGAAATGCATTTGCCATTTCCACCTGTACCAGTGAGGATATACAAAGTCCTACTATTGTAGGTGCACAGGCGGCCAATGAGCTTTTGAATATCAGAGGTGTGAAGGCAAGCTTTATTTTGACAGAATATCAGAATCAGATTTTTGTGAGTGCCCGTTCCATCGATGAGATCAATGTACAGATCATTATGGAGAAGATGGGCGGTGGTGGTCATTTAAATACGGCAGGCTGCCAGCTCTCGGGAGTTTCCATACCGGAGGGTATCGGAATTTTAAAGGATACGCTTGATAAGATGATTGAAGAGGGCGACCTTGTATTAGAATAGTTACGAACAGACGGAGGTAGACAAATGAAGGTAATATTGTTGGAGGATGTAAAGAGCCTTGGTAAAAAGGGACAGGTAGTGGATATTAATGACGGTTATGCAAGAAACTTCGTGCTTCCTAAGAAACTTGGAATTGAAGCAAACAGCAAAAACCTGAATGAATTAAAGCTTAAGAATGCCAATGATGAAAAGATAGCAAAGCAACAGCTTGAGGATGCGAAGGCCTTTGCAGCAGCAATGGAGAAGGATGAAGTGGTGGTATCTATTAAAGCAGGTGAAGGCGGAAGGACTTTTGGCTCTGTTTCCACTAAGGAAATTGCAGCTGCCTACAAGGAGCAGTGCGGCAAGGAAATTGACAAGAAAAAGATTCAGTTAACAGATGCTATCAAGAATTTCGGCGTATATGAGGTAAGTGTAAAGCTTCATCCCAAGGTAATCGGTAAACTGAAGGTAAAGGTTACAGAGTCAAACTAAAGAGGAATGTAATTTATGGCAGCAGATGAAGCGCTTTTAAAGCGTGTATTACCACATAGCATAGAAGCAGAGCAGTCGGTGATTGCCTCCATGATCATGGACAGGGAAGCCATTACAGTTTCTTCCGAAATCATAACCGGTGAAGATTTTTACAGCAAACAGTATGGCGTACTGTTTGATACCATGGTAGAACTGAATGATGAAGGAAAACCGGTGGATTTGATTACCCTGCAGGATCGCCTGAAGGAAAAGGATGTGCCACCGGAAGTCAGCAGTCTTGAGTTTTTAAGGGATCTGATTACAGCAGTACCTACCTCTGCGAATATTAAATATTATGCCGGAATCGTTGCAGAGAAGTCTACCTTACGGAAATTGATCCGTCTGAATGAGGAGATAGCCAACACCTGCTACACCGGTAAGGAAAATCTGGAAGTGATTCTGGAGGATACGGAAAAAAGAGTCTTTGAACTGGTTCAGAGAAGAAATACAGGTGATTTTGTTCCGATCAGGCAGGTCGTTATGAATGCCATGGACAAGATTGAAAAGGCATCCAAGAACAATGGAAATGTAACCGGTATTGCAACGGGCTTTATTGATCTTGATTACAGAACCGCCGGTATGCAGCCCTCAGACCTGATTCTGGTGGCTGCAAGACCTTCCATGGGAAAAACAGCCTTCGTGCTTAATATTGCCCAGCACGTGGCTTTTAAGCTGAATCAGACAGTTGCCATATTCAGCCTGGAAATGTCAAAGGAGCAGCTGGTGAACCGTCTGTTTTCCTTGGAGTCCAGGGTGGATTCCCAGCACCTTCGTACCGGTAATCTTACCGATGCGGAATGGGAGAAACTGATAGAGAGCGCAGGAGTGATCGGTAAGTCCAATCTGATTATTGATGATACGCCGGGTATCAGCATTTCGGAGTTGCGTTCCAAGTGTAGAAAATACAAACTGGAGCATAACCTTCAGATGATCATCATTGACTATTTACAATTGATGAGCGGAAGTGGCAGGGGAAGTGATTCCAGACAGCAGGAGATTTCCGATATTTCCAGGTCATTAAAAGCACTTGCCAGGGAGTTGAATGTACCTGTCATTGCCCTATCCCAGCTCAGCCGTGCCGTGGAGCAGCGTCCTGATCACAGACCCATGCTTTCGGACCTTCGTGAGTCAGGAGCCATCGAGCAGGATGCCGACGTGGTAATGTTTATCTATAGAGATGAATATTACAATAAAGATAGTGATAAGAAGGGAATAGCTGAAATCATTATTGCTAAGCAAAGAAACGGTCCCATCGGAACTGTAGAACTGGTATGGTTACCAGATTACACGAAATTTGCAAATATGGAACACCGGTAAGCAATTGCAAAACAAAATATTAACATACAAAAGAGGACAAGCAAAGACATGTCCTCTTTTTTTTAATTCAAAAATAAAAACTATATTTTTCATCAAAAGGAGGAATTTCAATGAAACAGGCAGAAAAAACTTATCTTATTTCAGATGCGGCAAAGCAGGTGCAGGTGGAATCCCATGTGCTCCGCTATTGGGAAGAAGAACTTAAGCTTCCCATTAAGCGCAATGAAATGGGGCACCGCTATTATACGGAAGAAGATATTGCCAGGTTTAAGGAGGTAAGAGACTTAAAAGAGCAGGGATTGCAGTTAAAGGCCATTAGAAATATGTTTCAAAGAGGAAAGCTTGCAAGCGAAGAAAGTATGAAACGTCATGTGGTAATGGTAAATAACGGGGAATTTATGCCTATAACAGAAGAAAGTAAGGAGTCAAAAAGTCTGCGCCTGCAGCAGCTTCTGCAAAATATGATCACGGAGGCGGTGCGCAGTAATAACCGTGAGGTTTGTGAGGAAATTAAGGAGAGTATGTTGAAAGAACTTGATTATCAATTTCGAATTCAGGAGGAACGTGAGGACGAGAGAGATGCAGCAAGAATAAGTCGTCAGGAGGAGCATTACAGGCAAATTGATGAGTTGATCCGCTCCAGGAATAAGATACGCAGAAGCAGAAGCGTAGAAAATAATATCAGTAAGGAAAACAGTGATGAACATACCGGACAGCCGGAAAAAGATTCTCTTCAGGATAATAATGCCGAATCATCGGAAGGAAAGGTGAAGAAAGGCTTTTTCCAAAGAAAAAAGCGTTCAATCAAATGATTGAACGCTTCGATTTCTTTGGAAATTTATTCTGCAGCAGTTTTCTGCAAATATAACTTATTCCTCAGAAATAGCTCCTACAGGACATCCGCCTGCGCAGGAACCACAGCTGATGCAGGTTGCTCCATCAATTTCGAATTTGCCGTCTCCTTCAGAGATTGCGCTTACAGGACACTGTCCAGCACAAGCACCACAGGAAATACATGCGTCACCAATTACATATGCCATAACTTAATCCTCCTTAAAACCTATATTAGTATTGAATTTTTTTATCAATATCTCTAGTACATTTTAATATAAATATATTATGAATACAAGTACAATATCCAAAAACTTTATTTAAAACTTTATATAAAAATCGGAAAAAAATCCTAAAATTACTAATGGGGTTTTTCTTCTGAGCGGCGCTTACGAATACCGTTCAGGATAACCTCTTTCTTCTCGATAACTTTGTCCTTATCCATGGCAGGTACGCCCTTCAGTTTATAAGGAATACCCAGTTTCTCATATTTGGTTTCGCCCATGGTATGGTAAGGAAGCACATCCAAAGCCTTTAAATTGGCAAACTGGCCGATAAAATATCCAAGCTTGAACAAATACTCATCATCATCTGTGATGCCGGGCACTACAACGTGACGAATCCACATATCCACATGCTTCTCATCAAGATATTCGGCAAATGCCAGGATTCCGTCATTGGGCTGAGAAGTCAGTTCCTTGTGTTTCTCCGGGTCAATATGCTTAATATCCAGCATAACTAAATCCGTCAATTCCATCAGCTTGTCCAGTTTCTTGATGAATTCGGTATTACCGGGCTTAAAGGCAATGCCTGAGGAATCAATACAGGTGTGAACATTATCCTTCTTTGCCAGAGTAAAAAGATCGATCAGAAAATCAACCTGCATTAAAGGTTCGCCGCCTGTAACAGTGATGCCGCCACCTTTATAAAAACTTTCGTTTCTTTTGTATTGTTCATATATTTCTTCGGGTTCCATCATGGTGCCGCCTGTCATAGACCAGGTATCCGGATTATGGCAATATGCACATCGCATAGGACATCCCTGCACAAAAACGACAAAACGGGTTCCGGGACCGTCTACGGTACCAAAGCTTTCTAATGAATGAATTCTGCCTTTCATAATTAAATCTCCCTTCTGTTTTCCTTATATAGTATATCAGAAATCGTATAAAAAAGCCATTATCCTGGGATAACATATAAAGAAAGATAAAAACCCTCCGAATGGATAACCGTTCGGAGGGATTCGTATCACTATTCACTAAAAGCTGAAATTAGATAGCTTCATGGAATGTACGGGAAATAACGTCAGCCTGCTGTTCGGGAGTTAATTTGATGAAATTAACTGCGTATCCGGAAACACGGATTGTAAGCTGAGGATAATTCTCAGGATGCTTCTGAGCATCTAATAAGGTGTCTCTGTTTAAAACATTAACATTAAGATGATGACCGCCTTTTGTTGCGTAACCATCTAACAATGATACTAAGTTATCTACCTGTGCTGCACTTGCTGCTGCCATGGTTCATTACCTCCTAAATTATTAATGAAAATCATCCAATCCATCTTCCAGGGTAGGAACGCTGCATGCCAAAGGAGTTCTGGAACAATCAGTACATCCCATAGTCTGAACATTTTTTGACTGTTTCTCTGTAGCATCGGTATCGACATTTACATGTCCGACACCCATTGCCATGCCGGAATCCAGCATTTTCACAAGATCATCTATCATACTTTTTTCGTCCATCACGTTGCCTCCCTGAAAATGAATTTTGTAAAATTACTTATTTGTTTAAATCAATTTCGATATCGCCTGCAAATACGGCATCTTCTTTTCCAAGTGCTCCGGGGATGATGGTGAAGGTATTGGAGATACCATCCTGTGCATCATTGAAAGGAAGCTTGGATAC
>JBJEMT010000118.1:0-3634 GCA_051879815.1 Suilimivivens sp.
ATTATGTTGAAACAGATCATATCATTACAGATGATGATGCAGAAAGACTCATGCAGGGTGTGGATATCGGAGAAGAGAAACTGACAAAAGAAGCCATTGTGAAGATTCTTGGCGAAAAGAAATGCATGATCACCATTACAGAAGGAAAATATCATCAAATAAAGCGCATGTTTCAGGCAGTAGGACTGAAGGTCATGTATTTAAAGCGGCTATCCATGGGTAATCTTAATTTGGATGAGGATTTACCTGAAGGAGAGGTACGGGAATTAACGCAGGAAGAGGTTTTACATTTATGTTAAAGGATATTAAAGCGGTACTCTTTGATCTTGACGGTACTTTAATAGACTCAATGTGGGTCTGGAGAGAAATCGATGTGGAGTATCTGGGAAAATTCGGAATTACACTTCCGGAAGGGCTTCAGGGAGATATTGAAGGCATGAGTTTTTCTGAAACCGCATCTTATGTAAAAGAGCGTTTTCAGATACCGGACGATACCGACACCATAAAAGCCGATTGGAACAAAATGGCATGGGACAAATATACCCATGAAGTGCCCTTAAAGGAAGGCGCCAGGGAATTCCTTGACCACTGCAGAAAAAATAACATTAAGCTGGGGATAGCTACCAGTAACTCCAGAGAGCTTGTGGATAATATTATTAAGGTGCATGGACTTGAGAATTATTTTTCCGGTGTTGTTACCGGTTGTGAAGTGGAGAAGGGCAAACCTGCTCCTGATGTTTATCTGGAGGCCGCGAGAAGATGTGGTGTGGCTCCTTCCCATTGTCTTGTGTTTGAAGATATTGTTCCGGGTATTCTTGCCGGAAAAGCAGCAGGCATGAGAGTCTGTGCCGTAGAGGATGCTTATTCCCTTTCCCAGAAAGAGGATAAGCAAAGAGCAGCAGATTATTATATTAAGGATTATTTTGATATTGCCATGTAACCGGCAGGAGGTAAATTTGACGGAAGGATTTTTACCTGTTTCAAGACAGGAAATGCTTGATAAAGGAATAGAACAGCTTGATTTTGTATATATCATCGGAGATGCCTATGTGGATCACCCTTCCTTTGGACATGCTATTATCAGCCGTATTTTAGAAGCACATGGCTACAGCGTAGGTATTATTTCACAGCCCGACTGGAAGAATGATAAAAGTATTGATGTCTTTGGACGACCACGACTTGCCTTTTTGATTTCCGGCGGGAATATGGACTCCATGGTGAACCATTATTATGTATCAAAAAAGAAAAGAAAGACGGATGCTTACACCCCGGGAGGCATTATGGGAAAACGTCCCGATTATGCCACTGTAGTCTACGGAAATCTTGTAAGGCGCACCTATAAGGATGTACCTGTCATTATTGGTGGGATAGAAGCCAGCTTAAGAAGACTTGCCCATTATGATTACTGGAGTGATTCCTTCAAACATTCCATTCTGCTTGACAGCCAGGCAGATCTGATCTCATACGGAATGGGAGAGCATTCCATTGTGGAAATTGCAGATGCCCTTGCCTCCGGTATGGATATTAAGGATATCACTTATATTCAGGGTACTGTTTATAAAACAAGAGATGTTTCCGGCATTACCGGATTTGAAGACCGGAAACTGAATGCGGTTTTTCTTCCTTCCTATGAGGAGATGAAAAAGAATTCTGCTCTGTATGCGGAAAGCTTTGGCATTCAATATGAAAACACCGATCCGTTTACAGGAAGGATTCTTGCAGAGCCTTATGAAAACGGTATTTATGTGGTGCAGAATCCCCCTGCTATGCCTCTTACCACTCAGGAGATGGATGATATATATGCGCTTCCCTATATGAGAACTTATCATCCTTCTTATGAGTCAAATGGCGGCGTTCCTGCCATTAAGGAAATCAGGTTTTCCCTGATCAGCAACAGGGGATGCTTTGGCGGCTGCAGTTTTTGTGCCCTGACCTTTCATCAGGGAAGGATCGTTCAGGTGCGAAGCCATGATTCCATCATAGACGAAGCAAAACAAATGATCAAAGATCCTGAATTTAAGGGATATATCCATGATGTAGGCGGTCCTACCGCTAATTTCAGACATCCTTCCTGTGAAAAACAGATGAAGTCAGGTGTATGTAAGAATAAACAATGTCTATTTCCCCAGCCCTGTAAAAACCTGAAAGCAGATCATAAGGACTACCTTTCCCTGCTTCGGAAGCTCCGTGCACTTCCCGGTGTGAAAAAGGTCTTTATCCGTTCCGGTATCCGTTTTGATTATCTGCTTGCAGATCAGGATGATACTTTCTTTAAGGAACTGGTGGAATATCATGTCAGCGGACAGCTTAAGGTTGCTCCTGAGCATATCTCTGATGCAGTTCTTTCCAAAATGGGAAAGCCGGAAAACAAAGTGTATGAAAAGTTTGTCAGAAAATATAATAAAATCAATGAAAAGCTTGGGAAGAAGCAGTATTTGGTACCTTATCTGATGTCTTCTCATCCCGGTTCCACCTTAAAGGAAGCGGTTGAGCTTGCCGTATATCTGCGGGATCTCGGTTATATGCCGGAGCAGGTACAGGACTTTTACCCTACGCCTTCCACGATTTCAACGGTGATGTATTATACAGGAATTGATCCCAGGAATGGTGAAAGGGTCTATGTCTGCAAAAATCCCCATGAAAAGGCAATGCAGAGAGCTTTGATTCAATACAGAAATCCGGAAAACTATGATCTGGTTTTTGAGGCATTGCATAAGGCAGGAAGGACAGATCTGATTGGTTTTGACAAAAGCTGCCTGATTCCGCCCAGAAAAATTAAAAATAATAATAGCAGGAGACACAAATGAAAAAAGCTGTAAAAGGAACTTTCGGATATTTACATCAAAAGAGAAACCTTGTTTTGATCAGAACCATAATTTATTTTGCCATTGCATTTGCTTTGTTTTTTACAGGATTTGTAACAACCGGCACAAGGAAGAATCTGCTTACGGTTGTGGCAGTGCTTGGACTTCTTCCTGCTTCCAAAAGCCTGGTTAATCTTGTCATGTATTTTAAAGCTACTGGCTGCAGTCTGACCGCAAAGGATATCATCGAAAAAACAGAAGGCCGGCTTGTGGGAATGTACGATATGTATTTTACCTCCTATAAAAAAAATTTTGCCATCAGCCATATGGTTGTGGAGGGAAAGAATATCTGCGGCTTCACAGAGACTTCTTCCTGTGATACAAAAGCATGTGAAGAACATCTGATTACAATATTGAAACAGAACGGTCATAAGGATATGACCATCAAAATTTTTACCGATATCAATAAATATTGTGAACGTTTAAAACAGTTAAACGGGCTGGAACATGAGAAAACACCTGAACGGGATGACGAGGTCAGGGTTATATTATATGATATTTCACTTTAAGGGATTACAGTAATTATGTATCAGTTTGAAATTAATTCCAATGAAGAAGGACAACGTTTTGATAAATATCTTCATAAACTTCTTCCGCTTGCTCCTGCATCCTTTTACTATAAAATGCTTCGCAAGAAAAATATTGTTTTAAATGGAAAAAAAGCAGAAGGTAAGGAAAAGCTGGCAAAAGGGGATAAAGTTTCGCTGTTCCTTTCGGAAGAAACTTTTCGAGGTTTTCAGGGAGAGAAGAAAAAAGATAGCGAATATCTG
>JBJEMT010000119.1:0-3609 GCA_051879815.1 Suilimivivens sp.
CCGATCTGTGCAGGTCTTGTAAATGGAGAATTTTATATTACAACGATAGATATCAATAATAATATGCAGGAATGGGAAGCAACAGGTGATCACGGTTCATGGGTATATCAGAGTGCCAATGCAGATAAGAAAGGAAACAGAACTATTTTTGTAGATATCAACAATCCTGATAATTATTTCTGGATGCAGCCGTCCCAAAATAAAAATATAGGAGTACCCTGTCTGATATCTGAAAATAAAAACTAGTGGCATACTTTGGTAAAGGGTAGTAAAATATATCTTATGGAAGGTTATTGTTTGGGAGGATTTTTCAATGGCATGGTGTCCTAAATGTAAAGCTGAGTATGTTGATGGTATTACGGTGTGCGCTGACTGTGGCGTCGAACTGGTAGACAGACTTGAAGATGATAAGGAGAAGGAAGCTGATCTTACTGATGATATTGAAATGATGGCAGCTTTAAAGCAGGCATGGGATAAAGCAGAGCCTGAAACAGAAGAAGGCATACAGGATACAGAGTTCGAATTTGATGAACCTGAAGAACCAAAGGTATATCAGGGAAGATACGTCAATAATGAGGAAAAAGCGCAGGAAAACCAATCATCTGCCTATACACTTCTGATTGTAGGAGGTGCCGGTCTTGTATTGATTGTTTTATTTTTCTTTGATCTGCTTCCCATACACAGTCTTGTATTGAACAAATATATGGTCAGCGGAGTCCTGGGAACGCTTTTCATTCTGTTTATTATTATGGGCTTTGTTTCTTTGCGCAACTATAAAATCCTGATCAGAAAAGCCGGAAAGGAAAATAATCTGACAAGTGAGATTAAGAAATGGTGTGCGGAAAGTCTGTCAGCAGACTATATTGATTCCAATTTGGCATTTTCAGAGGATACTACTGAGGAATTAAAATATTTTGCCCGTTTTGATAAGATAAAGTCTATCATTCAGTCACAGTTCATGAATCTGGATGAAGCATATCTGGACAGGCTCATTGATGAAATTTATCCTGAAATATTTGAGGATGGACAGGAATGAAAATATCAATTATCTGCGTTGGAAAGATTAAAGAGAAGTTTTATCGGGATGCGATTGCTGAATATACAAAGCGCCTCGGTAAATACTGTAAGCTCGAAATAATTGAAGTACAGGATGAGAAAACCCCTGATCATGCAGGGGATGCTTTGGAAGAGCAGATCAAGGAAAAAGAGGCGTCACGGATATTAAAGCATATCAAAGAGGACGCCTTTGTTTATTCTCTTGAAATTAATGGAGAACAGCCGGATTCCGTGGAATTGTCAAAACAGATCAGTGCACTGGCAATTCAGGGAAAGAGTCACATTCAGTTTATTATCGGCGGTTCATTGGGACTGCACAGCAGTGTTTCCAAGGCGGCTGATAAAGCAATCAGTTTTTCCAATATGACTTTTCCACACCAACTGATGAGGGTAATTTTACTGGAACAGATATACAGAAGTTATCGGATCATTGCGGGAGAACCGTATCATAAGTAAGTAAAGGAGAGCTTTTTATGAGAATGTATGATTTGATTATGAAAAAGCGAAACGGCGGTATCCTTACGGAAGAGGAAATCCGTTTTATGATCGACGGCTATACGAAGGGTGAGATTCCCGATTATCAGATGTCTGCCATGATGATGGCCATTTATTTCCGGGGTATGAATGAGGAAGAAACTCTGAATCTTACCATGGCAATGGCGCAAAGCGGTGATATACTGGATCTGTCCTCAATTGACGGTGTTAAAGTGGATAAACACAGTACCGGTGGGGTAGGAGATAAAACCTCGCTTGCATTAACGCCTATGGTAGCAGCCTGTGGAGTGAAAATAGCCAAGATGAGCGGCAGAGGTCTTGGGCATACAGGAGGAACCATTGATAAGCTGGAGAGCTTTGCCGGCTTTTCTACAGAGATTTCCACAGAACAATTTATTCATAATGTCAATGAAATCGGAATCGCCATTATGGGACAGACAAAGGAACTGGCACCGGCTGATAAGCTTTTGTATGCACTCAGAGATGTGACGGCTACTGTGGACAATATGTCTCTGATCGCTTCTTCCATCATGAGCAAAAAGCTGGCAGCCGGAGCAGATGCCATTGTTCTTGATGTGAAAACTGGAAGCGGCGCTTTTATGAAGAAGGAAGAGGATGCCATTTCCCTGGCCAGGGAAATGGTTTCCATCGGAAAGAATGCCGGAAGAAAAATGATGGCTGTCATATCGGATATGGATCAGCCTCTTGGCAATGCAGTGGGTAATGCTTTGGAAGTAAAGGAAGCGATTGCCACTTTGCGAGGGGAGGGCCCAAAGGATTTTACAGAGCTCTGTATGACGCTGGGAAGCTGCATGCTGCAGCTTGCAGGGTTTGCAGAAAGTGAGGAAGCGGCAAGGGAAAAGTTACGAAAAGTAATTGATGACGGCAGTGCTTTGAATAAACTGGCTGCCTTTGTGGAAGCCCAGGGCGGAAATAGGGATACGGTATATGATCCGGAACGTCTTCCGAAAGCCTCCATTGTAACACCGCTTGTATCCCCTTCTGACGGCTATATCAGCAGGATTACCTGTGATGAGGTGGGAATTTGTTCCCTGATTCTGGGAGGCGGCAGAGAGACAAAGAAAAGCAAAATTGATCTGTCGGTAGGTATTGTCCTTGAAAAAAAGGTAGGAGATTTTGTCCATAAGGGAGAAACCCTGGCAGTTATTCATGCAAATGATGAAGAAAAGAGAAAAGCCTGTGAGGAAAGGCTGCTGAAAGCATATCGAATCTGTGAGGAAAAAAGGAATGAGGGAAATGTGATCCGGGGGATTCTGAAATAGGTCTAGGAGTTTTACTTTCATCATATAGTATGATATGATGAAAAAAGCAAAAAACAGTAAACAATCACAATGGCATAAAGGAAAGGAACTGATGGTGGAATCCTTAAAGCTTCCCAAGGATTCCGTGCTGGGAGCTTCCATTATTACCGTGACAGGTAATACCGATATATTTGTAGAAAATTATAAGGGAATATTGCAGTATTCCGATGAACTGATATTACTGCAGGGCAAAAACTGTAAGATAGAACTGAAAGGGAAAAGACTGAACATTGTTTATTATACCAATGAAGATATGAAGATAAGCGGCATAATCGAAAGTGTCTGCTTTATCTGAAAAAGATGAGACTATTCTTTGGTGAGGTGGCAGATGTTACAGATTATCCGGTTCTTAAAGGGATATCTTTCCATCAAGGTATGGGGGTTTTCCACGGAACGTTTTATCAATCTTTGCGGTAATTATAATATTCTTTTATGGAACATTGTAAATCATGGTGATTATTATACCATGTACATCAGTTTAAAAGGTTTTTATAAGCTGAAATCCATTACCAGAAAAACAGGAACAAGGGTAGTCATAACATCGCGTTATGGACTACCTTTTCTTACAATGAGGATGAAAAAAAGAAAGATATTTCTGGCAGGCTTTTTTTTCAGCGTATTGTTCTGGATATGGATGTCCGGGTTTATATGGAATGTGGAGGTGCAGGGGAATTATTACGTTACGGATGAGGTGTTTCATGATTTTCTTATGAAAAATGGTATTGAAGCCGGTATG
>JBJEMT010000120.1:0-14731 GCA_051879815.1 Suilimivivens sp.
AACCGGTCATATTTCTTCTGGAAGGTGTATATGGGTTATATGTCTTAATTCCCATCTTTTTTTCTCCTTTCGAGTTTCATTTATTATCGCACTTTTTTGTGCATAGCTGTTACTTAATCATTCAGAAGAATGCAGAGCATTCTTCCCCGACCAAACTTAGATGTTCTTAGCGGCAGTTCTGTTGCTGCTTAGAACTTCTTTTGGTCGTTTTAAAGTCCTGCAAAGATTTCGATATCCTTGCTGTCTTCTGTCAGCCAAACGATAGCTTTCTTTGTCTTTGCGGTCTTACCAAAGGTCATGCCACGTCTCTTTGTCTTACCATCAAGGTTCATGGTATTAACCTTCTTAACCTTTGTTCCTTCGAACATTTTTTCAACAGCTTCTTTGATCATTGTCTTGTTTGCTTCGGGGTGAACCAGAAAAGTATATTTCTTTTCGCCCATACCTGCCATACTCTTTTCGGTGATAACCGGTTTGAGGATGACGTCATAATACTGGATTGCTGCCATTATGCATACACCTCCTCAATCTTAGCTACTGCATCCTTTGTAAGGATCACTGTATCGCCTTTTAAAATGTCATAAACATTGATTGTGTTTGTTAATGCTGTTTTTACTGTAGGAATGTTTCTTGCAGACATAACAACCTTTTCATCGTTTTCAGCCAGCACAACAAGTGCCTTGTTTACCTTCAGATTGTTAAGAACTGCTTGGAACTTCTTTGTCTTGATCTCATCAAACTTGAGTTCATCAACAACGATCAGCTTGTTGTTCTGTACTCTGCTTGTAAGAGCGGACTTAAGGGCTGCTCTCTTTTCCTTTTTATTTAACTTGAAAGAATAATCTCTCGGTACGGGAGCGAATACAACGCCGCCTCCTGTCCACTGAGGAGCTCTTGTTGAACCCTGTCTTGCGTGACCGGTTCCCTTCTGTCTCCAAGGTTTTCTACCACCACCGGAAACTTCAGAACGTGTTTTAGCCTTCTGTGTTCCCTGACGATTGTTAGCAAGCTGCTGTACAACTGCCATGTGTACAAGGTGCTCATTTACCTCAACACCAAATACCGCATCGTTTAATTCGATTGTACCAACTTCCTTGCCTTCCATATTATAAACAGATACGTTTGCCATCTGAATGGTCCTCCTTTCATCGCTTTGACTGATTATGCGTTAGCCTTTACGGTTTCTTTGATTGTCACTAAGGCTTTCTTAGGTCCGGGTACCGCACCTTTTACAAGAAGCAGATTGTTTTCTGCATCTACCCTTACAACTTCAAGGTTCTGCACTGTAACCTTTACGCAACCCATGTGACCGGGCATTCCCTTGCCTTTGAATACACGGCTCGGTGAAGAGCAGGCACCGTTGGAACCCTGATGACGATGGAATTTGGAACCATGAGCCATGGGACCTCTGTGCTGACCGAGTCTCTTGATCGCACCCTGGAATCCTTTTCCTTTGGAAATGGCAGATGCATCAACCTTATCTCCGGCTGCAAACATATCGGCTTTAATTTCGCTTCCAAGTGCATATTCTTCTGCGTTTTCAAATCTGAACTCTCTGACATATCTCTTGCAGGGAACGCCTGCCTTTTCGAAATGTCCCTTTAAAGCTTTGTTAACGCCATGTCTGTGGATTACTTCTTTCTTGCCGCTCTTGTCTTTGTTGACAATTCTTTCCTTCTTGTCCACAAAGCCAACCTGTACTGCGCTGTAACCGTCATTTTCTACAGTCTTGATCTGTGTTACTACACAGGGACCTGCCTGAAGTACAGTTACGGGAACTAAAGTTCCGTCTTCGTTGAAGATTTGAGTCATTCCGACTTTGGTAGCTAAAATAGCTTTTTTCATTTCTTTACCTCCATTTGATTCTACAGCGGGCCTCTATCGGGCCATTCTAGTTTTGTAAGGTTTTGAAAAACTTATTTGTTTTTCATTTTAATATCAATGTACACACCAGCAGGCATCTCCAGTCTCTGCAGAGCATCTACAGTCTTGGGAGTAGGTGTGATGATATCGATCAGTCTCTTGTGAGTTCTCTGTTCGAACTGCTCTCTGGAATCCTTATATTTGTGAACCGCTCTTAAAATAGTAACAACTTCCTTCTTGGTAGGAAGGGGTACCGGTCCGCTTACCTGGGATCCATTCTTCTTAACTGTTTCGATGATTTTTTTGGCAGATGCATCAACCAGCTGATGATCATAAGCCTTGAGTGTGATTCTCATTACTTGACTTGCCATAAAAAAAGTCGCCTCCTTTTCGCACTTTTAAATAATTCATAAGTACGACAAGCGGTGACTGTACACTCTTCCGTGTGTGTCCTGCTTCTTCACAGGAAAATTGCGGTTGTTCCGCATCCTTTCAAAAAACATTCTTAACACACGTGTCTCTGTTTCATTAACAGACATATGTTTGTACAGTGACTTGCCGTCAGGTTCTTAGGTCTCATCGAGACCTCTTGACATTCGCTCCACGGAAAACCTGCACTGCCTCTCGACCTTGCAGCAACCTCACGCTTCACAGCTATCATGCCACAGCAATTGATAGTATACATGATGATTTTATTTTGTGCAAGAGGTTTTTTGAAAATTTTTTACAAAATTTTGTTTTAATTTTTGTACATTATATACATAGTGGATTTTTGAAATTTCCCCACCAGATATTGTGGTTTTCTTCTATATTATATCAGTGCTCAATTACATTCGGCAGGACTTCATCAATATCCACATAATAATGCTTATAGTTCTCACCGTCCACATAAACTCTTACCATTTGGTCTTTAAGCAGTTCGCTGGGATTAAAAAACAAGTCCCGGCTCTTGAAAATATGTACATTGCCGTAAATATCCTGATAACGGCATCGAACAATATAAGGGTGTCTTCCGTTAACGGTAACATTGAAATTTAAAACCGCTTCCATAATCTCCGCCATCACATAGTTCCCTGACCTAAGCAATTTGTCATTGCGAAGCTTCTTTTGCAATACCACAATCAGAAAGATCAGCCCAAGAATCAGGAAAAAAGCCCCAATTCCTCCAAATATGAGACAAAAAAGAATAACTCCTTCTTCTTTCAATGTAAAATAGATAATCAGTCCTGTCGCTGAAAAAATTGCGCCGATAGCTGTGAAAATAATTCCTATTATCAGTAATGCACTCACTCCTGTTTTTGCTTTACGTTCCATTCTTCTTCTCCTTGACTGTAAAATATTCTATCGTCAATTCACTTTCAAGATTATTGATATCCGTTTCTTTTGTTTATTATAACAGACTGACCAATTCTTTAGAAGCATTTTTATCGGACATATTTACCCGCAACATTTATGAATATGTAGCAATGCAGCTTTCTATGGTTTTCTGTGAGTTTTTGTAAGTTCTCTGCGAGTTTTTGTAGGCAGCTCAATCTGTTTTCCTCTCATATACCCTCGTTTTTAGAGCAAGAAAGAGTATAAAAAAAGCTTGCTGAGGCAGGGAAGGGTATAAGAAAGGAAAAATGCAGAAAAATACCCTCTTGTTTGACTAAATATCTATATTTTAGTAACTCAAATCAATTTACGAGGGTATAGCAATAGCTTTCGTCCTTCTCATACCCTCCTCACGCCGCTTCACTGCTTAAAATACTACTCAGAAGCTTTCATCGAGGGTATTTTTAGCACTTTCTCGTCCATATACCCTTCTACATGTAGAGCGAATCCCCCAAAACATCCTTGGCGCAGATAGTATCTTACTCCATTTTACTTCATATACATCAAGAAGCCTGCAGATTACTCTGAAGGCTTCCTTTTTAAATGATTCAGATTGATCAACACGATAGACAACAGCACCATGCCGATTCCGATTACATTCCATACAGTTAATTCTTCCTTATATATGATCACTCCTACCAGAGTTGCCACCACCGGCTCGATGGAGGCAAGCACAGAGGCTGTCCCGTTCTCCACGCCGCTAAGTCCTTTGGTATAGCACAGATAAGGAAGAAGTGTTACAATCAGCACCAGAATCACTGTTTTTGCAAGAAGCGGCATATTTCCGGCAAATGCTTCTGCCACTACTCCCCTGTCTGCCAGAAAAAAGCTGCATACCGTGCTGCACAAAAAAGTATAAAAAGAAATAGTCAGGGAATCATACCCCTTTTGCAGCGCATATCTTCCAAAGATGCTGTAAAGCGCATAACCGAATCCGGCTCCCAGCCCATAGAGAATTCCCATTAAGGAAAGAGCTCCCGCTCCTCCCACAATTCCTGACACGAAGGCACAGCCAAGAAATGCAACAAGCAAAGCCGCTATCTTCTGCAGGGACAACTTTTCCCTGAACAACACTGCACTCATCAGCATAACAAAGGCCGGAGCCGTATATAAAAGTACCGCTGCTACCGACAGAGAGGTCAGTGTCATAGTCTTAAAATAACAGAAATTAAAAAAGGTTACGCTGAATGTACCTGTTCCGACGAAACACCAGATATCCTTTAACCTGATACGGAACGCACTTCTTCGAAACAATATTATAATAAAGAACAGACTGAACAGGGTCACAATGCTTCTGATAAAACAGACCTCCATGGAGGAGATTCCCACTTCATTCAGTCCTCTCACAAGCAAACCCATCAATCCCCACAGGCAACCTGCTGCCAGCACACAAGCACAAAAAAACAGCTTGTCTGTTCCCTGTCTTCTGCGCAGTGCAGACACCCTGCCGTCCGGCAAAGCGTCTGCACTGTTTCCACTGTTTTGTTGGCTACTGCTGATCAAAGTTGATCCGGTTTTGACTGACATCATCAAACTCCTCATTCATTTCTTCTGTAGGTTCCGGTGTGATAAGGCTCACTACTATAATAAAGATCAGGCTGACAACAAAGCCAACAGCCAGAGAATACAATCCTGTTGCCGCACCGATTGTCCGTCCGTTAACAAGAGGAAGATAATCCCAAATGATAACTGTCAGTGCGCCGCTTGCAATACCGGCAACTGCTCCCTGAAAGTTGGTGCGCTTCCAGTAAAGTGATAACAATACGGTAGGTCCGAAGGCTGCACCAAGTCCTGCCCAGGCATTGGAAACCAGTCCCATAATGGAGCTGTTTGGATTCAATGCGATCAGATAAGCCAGAACTGCAATTACAAGCACAGTAATTCTGCTGATTCTGAATACTGTCTCTTCCCCGGCATCTTTTTTAATAATTCCCTTTACAATATCTTCTGCCACGCTGGAAGCACTGACAAGGAGCTGGGAATCTGCAGTTGACATGATTGCTGCCAGAATACCGCAGAGGAAAAGACCACCGATAAGCGGAATGGCAACATCTTCATTGAACAGCTTGAGTATCATGTTAATAAACACTTTTTCTTCCTCACCGCCTGATAAAACCTCAGGATAGAGATATGCTCTTCCCACAATACCGATTACACATGCAAAAACAAGAGAAAGAAATACCCAGATGATTGCCACACCCTTTGACTTGTTCAATTCCTTTTCATTTTTTACTGCCATAAAACGGACCAGAATATGAGGCATACCACAATATCCAAGTCCCCATGCCAGACCGGAAATAATATCAACCGCCCTGTAAGGTTCCCCGCCATTTGAAAAAAGGCTCAAGAATGCTGCACTGCCGCCTGCCACACCGCTTGCTTCAATATTACTCATGATATTGGAAGGTCCCGCAATAACATATGCCATAATAGGAACTACCAAAAGCGCGATCAGCATCAATGTTCCCTGAATAAAATCCGTTACACACACAGCAAGAAATCCACCCAGAAAAGTATAGGTCAAAATAACAACTGCACCGATTGTCAGAGCCAGTTTGTAATCCACATTAAATACGGAATTAAAAAGCTTACCGCCTGCTGCCAGTGCGGAAGCGGTATATACCAGGAAAAAGACTACAATCGTCACAGAAGAAATAAATAATAATATCTTCTTTTTGTCATGAAATCTGTTCTCAAAATAAGTAGGAAGTGTCAGGGAATTATTTGCCCTGATGGTATAGCGGCGAAGCCTTCCGGAAATAAAGATCCAGTTCAGAACCGTTCCGATGAAAAGTCCTATGGCAATCCATGCCTGCCCTGTACCTAATGCATAAATGGAACCGGGAAGTCCCATCAAAAGCCATCCGCTCATATCAGAAGCCTGTGCCGACAAGGCTGCCACAAATCCTCCAAGGCTCCTTCCACCCAAAAAGTAATCCTCTGTACTGTTATTCTTTCTTGCATAAATCCCACCGATAACTACCATCATCAGCAAATACAGTACAAATGCCAGAATGATCCATCCTAATGAATTTCCGCTCATAATCTCTCCTCCTCATTTTCAGGGAAATCCCCTGTCTTTTGTGTCCAGAATGCTTTTCCTTTAAATATAACTGACTTGCCCCCTACCGTCAACAAAAATTTATTGCGGCACAGCAGTGAAGTTTTATTGACACCTTTCTTTTCGCTAAGTATAATTTTATCAATAACAAACAAAGGAGGAAATCCCATGCCTAAAGTAACTCCATTTAAAAGCATCCGCCCCGCAGGGGATCTGGCAAGCCGTATTGCAGCCCTTCCCTATGACGTTTATAGCAGAAAAGAAGCTTTGGCAGAGGTAGAGCGTGAGCCTATGTCCTTTCTTGGAATCGACCGTGCTGAAACCCATTTTCCAGATGAAGTGGATACCTATGATCCAAGAGTCTATGAAAAAGCAAAAGAATTACTGAATCAGTTTATTGCCGACGGCAGTTTTATTATAGAAGAAACTCCCTGCTATTATATTTATGAACTGACTATGGACGGCCGCTCCCAGACAGGGATCGTGGCCTGCTCGGATATTGACGACTATGTAAACCAGATTATTAAAAAGCATGAAAACACCAGAGAAGATAAGGAAATTGACCGCATCCGCCACGTAGATACCACAAACGCGCATACCGGTCCTATTTTTCTGGCTTACCGTTCCAAAGCAAAGATCAATGAAATTGTATCTGCCGCAAAAAAGGAAGTGCCCCTCTATGACTTTACCTCAGATGATCAGGTAACACACAGAGTATGGTGTATCAGTGACAGGGAAACCATAGAAAAACTTGAGAAGCTGTTTGAAGAAATTCCTAATACTTACATAGCGGACGGACATCACAGATGTGCTTCCGCCGTAAAGGTTGGGTTGAAACGCCGGGCAGAATATCCTGATTATACAGGGGAAGAAGAATTCAACCGTTTTCTGTCCGTCCTCTTTCCGGATGACCAGCTTGCCATTCTTCCCTACAACAGAGTGGTAAAGGATCTGAACGGCTATTCCACAGAAGACTTTATTAAAGCCGTGAAAACTGCCGGATTCCATGTTTCTTTCATAGGAAAAGAGCCTGTTTCTCCGAAAGAAAAAGGCTCCTTTGGTATGTTTCTTGACGGTAACTGGTATTTATTAAAAGCAGACAATTCTCTGCTTTCCACAGACCCTGTGGAAGGACTTGACGTTTCCATTCTGCAAAACCATCTGCTCTCTCCCATTCTTGGAATTGAAGACCCCAGAACGGATAAGCGAATTGATTTTGTAGGCGGCATCCGGGGACTTAAAGAACTGGAAAAAAGAGTTTCCGAAGATATGCGGATCGCTTTTTCCATGTATCCCACTTCGATTGAAGAGCTTTTTACCGTAGCGGATGCCGGACTTTTAATGCCTCCCAAATCCACATGGTTTGAACCAAAGCTGCGAAGCGGATTGTTTATTCACAGTTTATCTGCGCTTTAAAAAGCGTACCAATCTCTTCACCGTGCAGGATTCTGCTGATATTGCTGACCTTGTCTCCATTGGCAATGACCATATCAACGCCTGCACCGGTGGCGATCCTGGCAGCCGCGATCTTGGTAGCCATACCCCCTGTGCCAAAGGTGGTGTCCGCGCCCTTTGCCATAGCTTCCAGTTTATCATCTATCTTATCCACATAACTGATAAATTCAGCATCTTTATTATGTCTTGGATCATCCGAATAAAGTCCGTCAATGTCAGACAAAAGAATCAGGAGATCAGCCTTAACAATCTCTGCCACATTGGCGGAAAGAGTATCATTATCCCCGAAATTCTCCTCCTGGATCTGATCTGTGGAGATAGGGTCATTCTCGTTTACAATGGGAATCACTCCCATACCAAGCAGCTCCTGAAAGGTGTTTTCCGCATTTGTCATACTGATTGGATTGAGCATAATCCTCTTTGTGATCAGAATCTGGGCAATGGTCTGATTATATTCCGCAAAAAGCTTCTGATAGATCATCATCAGCCTTGCCTGTCCCACTGCCGCACATGCTTGTTTTACAGAAAGTGTCTTTGGCTTTTCCTTGATGCCAAGTGCCTTTCTTCCCGCACCGATGGCACCGGAGGAAACAACCACCACTTCCTTATCCTGATTTCTGATATCCGTCAGAAGCCTGACAAAGCGCTCCAGCTTCTCAAGATTTAAGTTTCCGGTACTCATATGAGTAATGGTTGAGGTACCGATTTTCACAACGATTCTTTTTTTATCCTGTAAAAAACTTCTGTCCATTCTTATCTCTCCTGACCATACGTCACAGCAGCAGACATCATCCTAAAAAGCAAGAAAGTGAAGAAAAAGCTCCTGAAATCTTTCCTCATCCGCCAGTTCTATATGCCTGATTTCTTTTGCATACTGTTCCATATTCTTTACTGTTTCTTCAGAAAGCAGTGCCATCACGGCTCCCGTTCCCGCACAATTCCCTGTATGGGTGATCTTTTCACGGGAAATATCGGGCAAAAGTCCGATTGATACTGCATTTTCGATCTTAATATAGCTGCCAAAGGCTCCTGCCAGATAAATGTGGGACAATTCCTCTGCCTCAATCTCCTCTTTTTGCAAAAGAATTTCAATTCCTGCCCGGATGGCACCCTTGGCAAGCTGGAGCTGTCTGATATCCCCTGCCGTCAGATACACCGGAGATTCCTCACATGTCAGTAAAATCCTGTTCTCGCCCTCCTCGGTATAAAGACGCCGGCAGATCTGCTCCGGCACTCCTTTTTTCCTTGCCTCCCCGGCACTCAGAAGATAGCCCTTTTCATCGATTACCTTAAGCTTCAGAAGAACCGCAAGGGCATCTACAAGTCCGGAACCGCAGATTCCTTTTGGCTCACAGCCGCCTATTACCTTACAGAAAATATCCTGTCTCGGAAAATTTCCAAGAATTCTCACTTCCTCAATGGCACCCGAGGCTGCTCCCATGCCCTGGAAAGCCGCTGCTCCTTCAAGAGCCGGTCCTGCTGCCGCAGAGCAGGCATAATCCTTTTCCTTTCCGAGCAAAAGGATTTCTCCATTGGTTCCGATATCCACAGCCAGAATCTGTTTTCTTTCATCTGTGTCTTTCACATAAGTATAGACTGCAAGGGCATCTGCACCTACATATCCTTCAACGGAAGGAAGCACTGTAATCTCAGTATCCTTTAAGTATTCAAAGGAAAGTCCGCTGCCCTTTACCTTCACACTGCCTTCATATTCTTTGTGGAAAGGAGCCTTTGCAAGTCCTTTCAGGTCAAGTCCCAGCAATATTTCACACATGACGGTATTACCGACTATGGCAGCCTTGCTCACGGTTAAGGCGTTCCCGCTTTTTTCGGATGCAGGCAATCCTTCCTCTTTTGCCTGTTCCCACAGTTCTTCTGCCAGTTCATCCAGTTTCTTTATGGTAAGCCTTTGAAGCCGTGATCTGTTTTCTTCCCTTTCCCGGCAATAGACAATCCTGCTGATCACATTGCTGCCTGCCACCCTCTGGGGATTGACACAGGTTCCTGAAGCATGTATTTCTCCATCCCTTAAATTCACCAGCATCCCCGCTACGGTTGTGGTTCCCACATCAAAAGCAATCCCATAGCCACTCTGCTCACCAATGCTGAAATCTATGGGAAATAAAGCTGTATTATTCTTTATGGAATTGATTCTCTTTCCGGGGTTTAAGCTGCATCCGTCACAGCTTTCTTTCCTGCATCCGGCACATTTCTTTTTCATCTGACGCATCCTTTCTTTTCTAGCATATCACAATTCTCTTGCTTTTTTAACTTCTTTTCTCTATATTTATTTTATATCAGTTCGAAAGGATTATTTAAAATTATGTGGATAGCGGATCACTGGAAAGATTACGAAGTACTGGACACCTCCTGCGGGGAAAAACTGGAGCGCTGGGGAAACTATATTCTCCTTCGTCCCGATCCCCAGGTCATCTGGAATACCCCCAGGGAAAGAAAGGAATGGAAAAAGCTGAACGGACATTACCACCGAAGTTCCAAGGGCGGCGGCGAATGGGAATTCTTTCAGCTTCCCGATGAATGGAGCATCCGCTACAAAGAGCTTACTTTCAACTTAAAGCCCTTCAGTTTTAAACATACCGGTCTTTTTCCGGAACAGGCAGCTAACTGGGACTGGTTCTCTGATCTGATAGAAAAGGCTGACCGTCCCATAAAAGTCCTTAACCTTTTTGCCTATACGGGCGGTGCCACTTTAGCTGCCGCAAAAGCAGGCGCCAGCGTTACCCATGTAGATGCTTCCAAGGGCATGGTCACCTGGGCAAAGGAGAATGCCGTCTCTTCGGGACTTTCTGACGCCCCCATCCGCTGGCTTGTGGATGACTGCGTTAAGTTTGTAGAGCGGGAAATCCGACGGGGAAATACCTACGATGGCATTATCATGGATCCTCCCTCCTACGGAAGAGGACCTAAAGGAGAAATCTGGAAGATTGAGGAGAGCATTTATCCCTTTATAGAACTGACCACAAAGCTTCTTTCCGACAGACCCCTGTTTTTCCTGATCAATTCTTACACCACCGGTCTGCAGCCGGCAGTGCTTTCTTATATGCTCAATACAACGGTTGTCCAAAAGGCCGGCGGGCATGTGGAAGCTTCCGAAATCGGCCTGCCCGTTACCGCAAACGGTCTGATCCTTCCCTGCGGCGCTTCGGGACGCTGGGTGGCTGATTAAAATGATAAATGGCTAAGCTGTATGTAAATGAGCCTCCGCTATCTGCGTGAGGCTCTTATCATTTGAAGCAGTCTGTCGATCAGGCTCTGATAACCGGGCACTCTGTTTGCAAGGACATTGTCTCTTTTATAGACATAGGGAACTCTGTCCGGAAAATACAGATACATTCTCACTGCATAAAAAACCAGCATGGCAGCGATAAGCAGCGCAAATATGACCCGGAAGCCCTTGATCTTCGTTCCCTTTATATAGCGGAAATATCCGCAATACAGCAAAAATACAATGATCAGAAAGGCCATAGGATTCATATAGACTGCTCTTTTTACCTGCCCTGTTACCAGGTACAAAAAAGTTCTGGTAAGTCCGCATCCCGCGCAGGGAATTCCTGTCAGATTGAGCATGGGACAGAAGGAAGCTCGAAACAGATGCACAATTGCATAATATACCAGAAAAACAACTCCTGCCCATCCATATTCTTTTAAATCGGCAAACAGCCGGTCAATGCCTTTTCTTAGCTTTTTCATTTCCAAAATTCTTAAGGAGCCTCTCCACATCCTCTACTCTTCCGATAATCATTAAATGCTCATTTTCAGCAAATTGATGATCTGCCATAGGCATTAAATGGGTCTCATCACCGCGTTTATATCCCAAAATGCTGGCTTTATATCTGGCACGGAAATTAACCTCCTTAATCGTCTTACCTATCCACTCTGGCAAAACCGGGATTTCAAAAATAGAGAACTCATCATTGAACTCGATATAGTCAAAAACATGGCTGGCGCTGAAACGCACTGCCGTTTTCTCCGCAATATCTCTGTCCGGATAAACCACCTCATCCGCACCGTTGCGCAAAAGGAATTTCGCCTGAATATCTCTGGTCGCTTTGCTTACCACATACTGCGCACCGCATTCCTTTAAAAGAGAGGTGATTTCAAGACTGCTCTGGAAATTCGTGCCGATGCATACAAAGCAAACATCGAAGTTTGCAACTCCAATGCTTTTTAATACCTCCACATTGGTACAGTCCCCGATCTGCGCTCTGGTCACAAGCGGCATCATGGCTTCCACATTTTCTTCTTTTACGTCAATAACCATGACCTCGTTTTTCATTTCTACCATTTTCCGGCAAAGATGCTGTCCAAATCTTCCAAGTCCGATAATCAAAATTGATTTCATCTCTATATCCTTCCTTATCCAATCATTATCTTTTCTACAGGCTGCTGTACCGGCGCTACTTTCTTCCTTTCCGTAAAAGAAAGCGCAAAAGACATGCTGCCGATTCTTCCGCAATACATAAGAAGTATGATTACAATTCTGGAGCCTGTGCCCAATTCCCTGGTAATTCCGGTAGACATACCTACCGTACCAATGGCGGAGAATATCTCAAACAGGACATCCTGTGTAGAAAGCTCCGGCTGCATAAAGCAGATGACAACAGCTGCCACAATCGCCAGAAGCAGACTGATCATCATCACATTACTTGCCTTGCGAATCGCATCATCATCCAGACGGCGTTTAAAAATATTGACGCCTTTACTGCCTCTTAAATTAGACCAGACATAAGCAAGAAGCACCAGTATGGTAACAGTCTTAATGCCCCCCGCCGTTGAACCCGGACTTCCGCCAATAAACATCAGCACAACATTGAGGAGCACGGAAGCATTCGTAAGGCCTGCCGTATCAATGGTATTAAAACCTGCCGTTCTCGCCGTTACAGAACTGAAGACAGCTGCCAGGATCTGATCCTTTATTCCCATTCCCGCAAGGAGATTCCGCTTTTCAAATATCCAGAATAACACCATTCCTCCGACTAGAAGAAAAGCTGTCATAAACAATACTATCTTGGTATGCAGGGCATATTTTTTTAGCCGGAATTTCTTTTCCCGTATGTCTGCCCAGACAAAAAAACCGATACCGCCGATGACAATAAGTGCCATAATCACAATATTAATCAAGATGTCACTCTGAAAAGGAACAAAGGAGGCATATTCGCCATAATGGGGACCCATAAGATCGATTCCGGCATTACAAAAAGCGGAAATGGAATGAAAGACACTGTAATAGATTCCTCTTCCAACTCCAAACAGCGGGATAAACCTGATTGCCAGGAGAACTGCTCCCATAAGCTCTACAACTGCTGTTCCTCTCAGCGCCAGGCGAACCAGCCTTACAATACCGCCTACCTGCATGCCATTCATACTTTCCTGCAAAAGCCCTCTGGTTTTCAGCGTGATCTTTTTTTTCAGCAGCATGGCAAGCAGCATACCCATGGTCATAAATCCAAGCCCTCCTACCTGAATCATGATCAATATGATAAACTGTCCAAAGAGACTCCAGTGTGTACCCGTATCCACCACCACAAGTCCCGTCACGCAGGTGGATGTGGTCGCCGTAAACAGCGCCGTAAGGAAGCTTGTCTTTTCTCCCCCGGCAGTGGCTGCCGGAATCAGCAAAAGCAGAGTGCCGGTCATAATTACGATCAGATAACCTACTGCAATGATCCTCACATAAGTCAGTTTATCCTGTATTTTACGCCAAATGTTCATATTTTGATCGCTTCCGCCGCTTCCTGTTTTTTCGGCAAAAGCAGTTTCATCCTTTCTTTTACAATTACTTGTTATTGTATCGCAAATTCATCATAAAATCTACCTGTACTGATGGGAAATTCTTAAAAATCCAAAAGAAGATATAGGAAAAAAGAAAGAATTAGTGTATAATGATTCAGTATCCTGCAGATTGGATACAAATTACCATCACAAAAGGAGTATTATTATGTCCAAAATTATTTTAACCGGTGACAGACCTACAGGGCGTCTTCACGTAGGACATTATGTAGGTTCTCTTCGCAGAAGAGTAGAGCTTCAGAATTCCGGTGAATTTGATAAAATTTTCATCATGATCGCTGATGCACAGGCACTTACTGACAATGCCGAAAATCCCGAAAAGGTCCGCCAGAATATTATAGAAGTTGCACTCGACTATTTATCCTGCGGTCTTGATCCTGCAAAGTCCAATTTGTTAATTCAGTCACAGATTCCGGAACTGACAGAGCTTTCTTTTTACTACATGAATCTGGTTACGGTTTCCCGTCTTCAGAGAAACCCTACCGTTAAGTCCGAGATCCAGATGCGTAACTTTGAAGCCAGCATTCCTGTCGGATTCTTTACCTATCCCATCAGCCAGGCTGCCGATATTACTGCTTTTAAGGCAACCACCGTACCCGTTGGCGAAGACCAGCTTCCCATGCTGGAGCAGACCAGGGAAATCGTCCGCAAATTCAACTCCGTTTACGGAGATACTCTTGTGGAACCTGAAATCCTGCTTCCCGACAATAAAGCATGCCTGCGTCTTCCCGGTATTGACGGCAAGGCTAAAATGAGTAAGTCCCTGAACAACTGCATTTATCTGTCCGATACGGAAGAGGATGTACGCAAGAAGGTCATGTCCATGTTCACCGATCCCAACCATTTACAGGTTTCCGATCCCGGCCAGGTAGAGGGCAATCCCGTATTTATTTATCTGGATGCTTTCTGTAAAGACGAGATGTTTGCAGAGTACCTGCCTGATTATGCAAATCTTGAGGAAATGAAAGCACATTATACAAGAGGCGGTCTTGGGGATGTCAAGGTCAAGAAATTCTTAAATAATGTTTTACAGGAGGAACTTGCTCCCATCAGAGCAAGCAGAAAAGAGTGGGAAAAGCGTATTCCCGATGTTTACGATATTCTTCAAAAGGGAAGCATTGCAGCCAGAGAGGTTGCATCAAAGACTCTCGATGATGTGAAGAAATC
>JBJEMT010000121.1:0-14619 GCA_051879815.1 Suilimivivens sp.
AGTAGCCATACTTGAGAGTGCTACGCCCTTTCAGATTTTCTGGCATATTAAGATCAGATATTTATCCTCAACCATACTTTTTGTGACAATTATGTCCCTCATAAATTCTTTTAAGGTTTTCAGGGAAATCTATTTGTTAACAGGAAATTATCCATATGATACAGTATATATGCTGCAGCATTTTATGAATAATGCTTTTTCCCAGCTTGATTATCAGAAATTATCGGCGGCAGCCATAATAATGTCCATTGTTATGGTTATCATTATAGGAATTCTGTTTCTGACCGAAAGTTATTTCGGAAAGGATGTGGAAGGATGAAAAAGCGAAAAAAGAGAAGACAGAGAAAAATGCTGGTTAAGGCAGCATTCATTACCATGGTTGCAATCTGTTTTGCCCTGTTATTTTTAATGCCTATTATATTGACCATAACCAATTCTTTTATGTCAGCTTCAGAAATCTCTTCCAATTATGGACAGGTCTTTGCAACCACTGATACAGGAGGCAAAACCTATATTGCCGAAAAAGTAAACCTGAAATTTATTCCGGACATGGTTTCTTTCAGCCAGTACATTACAGTATTATTCAAGAGTCCGGAATATTTGTTTAAATTCTGGAATTCCGTTATTCTGGTGGTGCCGATTGTAGGATTCCAGCTCTTGGTAGCTTCCGGGGCTGCCTATGGCTTTACAAGGTTTCGGGGCAGGCTGAAAGAAATGATTTTTTTTATATATATTATATTAATGCTGATGCCATATCAGGTTACATTGGTACCTAATTATCTGGTGTCCGATTGGCTGAATATTCTGGATACAAGATGGGCAATCTGGCTTCCCGGTATTTTTTCTCCCTTTGCAGTATTTTTACTGACCAAATATATGAGAAGAGTTCCGCTTTCCCTTATGGAAGCTGCACAGATTGACGGGGCAGGTGAATGGCAGATTTTCAAAAGCATTTGTATGCCCCTTTGCAAGGGAGCATTATGCTCGGTTGCGATACTGATTTTTATTGATTACTGGAATATGGTTGAGCAGCCACTGATTCTTTTATCAGATGCAGAGATGCACCCACTATCGGTATTTTTGTCTAAAATTAATGAAGGGGAAGCAGGACTTGCTTTTGCGGTTGCAACGATATACATGGTTCCGCCGCTTCTTGTATTTCTTTATGGGGAAGATTATCTGGTGGAAGGGATTACCTGCCAGGGTGGTATAAAAGGATAGGGTTTGAGAAAAAAGGGAGAATGCAGTATGAATGAAAATACATCAAAAAGAAGAGAATGGGTGAAGAATGCAGCAATCATATTTTTGGCAGTGATGCTGATACTTACCTTTTTTTCCAATACTATTATGAATTATTCATTGCCGGAGGTGGCTACCCAGTATGTCCAGAGAGGAACCATTACAGCTAAGGTTCGCGGTACCGGTAATGTGGAAGCTACAGATCCTTATAATGTCATGGTAAAGGAATCCCGCGTGATTGCCAGTGTGGCAGTGAAGCAGGGAGATGTGGTTGAAAAGGGACAGGTACTTTATTATCTCGAAGATGCGGAAAGCGAAGAACTTAAAAAGGCAGAAGCAGAACTCGAGGATCTTGAACTTGCATACATGAAAGGCTTGTTTGGAGGAACAGTGTCGCCGGAGGTCATTGATAAGGTAGCAAGCGGAAACACCGATTCTTTTGCATCCTATCAGGCAAAGGTCACAGATATGCAAAACCGCCTTCAAGCTGCTGAAAACCGGGTGGCTGAGTGCCAGAAAATAGTGGATGATATCACATTGCAGAGTACTATTAATACAAATAATGCAGGAATCAGTACTTTGAACGATGAGGTTGCCAAAGCAAATGCAGCTACTGATATTGATAACGCAACGAAAGCATTCAACAGTGAGAAAGAAATAAAAGTAGCGGAATTATCCAATGAAATATCAGAAATTAAAAATCAGATTGTGGATCTGACGTTATTGGTTGACAGTGCCGAGACGATTGCAGAAAGCGTGGATGTTGCAGGCGGCGGAGTAGATAATTATATTGAACAGAGAAATGCCGCTGCTGCAGTCGTTCAGAATAAGCTGGAGGCTATTTATGGTGCGGCAAAAGGAGATACCGGAAATCCCTATACAGGTGAAAAGAATATAGATCAGATCAGGGTATGGATTGACCAGAATGACAAATATGCCGATTATCAGACGCTTCTTGCAGAATATGATGCTGCAGCTTCTCAATATAAGATCACTGTTGAGAGTTTCAATGATGCTTCCACCCAGCTTAGTGATTATGAACAAAACAGAGCAAAGCTGGCAGAGGCAGAAAAGAAGCTTGAAAGCCTTGAGAAAAGCCTGACAGAGGTCAATGCTATTTCAGTGGAATCCAGCGGAAGTGTCCAGGAGGCCAGCAAGAGACTTCAGGAGGCAGAGCAGAATATAACCAATATTACCAATGCCAATAAACAGTCCAGCGTGGCATATCAGAATAAACTGGCAGATGCCCAGGCGGCCCTTAAAAATGCCCAGGCGGTGTATGATTTAGTAAAAAAGGAACAGACAGAACTTGCAGCCAACATCAATGCAGAACTGGATCTCTCCAAAACAAGCAATGATATTGCAAAGAAAAAAGAAGAAATTGCCAAATTGAAGGAAAACTCCATAGGAGCGGAAATTGAGGCACCGGTGGCAGGAACAGTTACTTCACTTGCCTATGTGGCGGGAGAAACTACCAAACCGGAGCAGGCGGCGGCAGTGATTCAGGCAGAAGGGAAAGGATTCACCTTAAGTTTCTCTGTTACGAATGAACAGGCAAAGAAAGTACAGGTGGGAGATGAGGCGGAACTGCAGAATGCATGGTATTATGATGATGCGAGGGCGATTCTTTCTGCGATTAAGCCGGATCCTGAGAGCGCAGGACAGAAGAAGCTTCTGGTGTTTGACATATCAGGAAGCAGCATTCAGGCAGGACAGGCGCTAAATCTTTCTGTGGGTCAGAGAAGCACTGAATATGAACTGGTGGTGCCAAACAGTGCCGTCAGGGAGGACAGCAACGGTAAATTTATTCTGATCGTAGAATCAAAGAGCGGTCCTATCAGTAACCGGTATATAGCGACAAGAGTTGATGTGGAGGTACTTGCTTCGGATGATAATAACACTGCAATTTCAGCGGGACTGTATGGTTATGAATATGTCATTACGACCTCTACGAAACCGGTGGAAGCCGGTAAGCAGGTAAGACTGAGCGAGGGCTAGGAAGGAAGAAAGAACAGAGTGACTAAAATAAAAGAACTGATACAGAGCTTATCCCTGCGGCAGATGGTTTCTGCTTTGACAGTAGTGATATCGCTGGCAGCATTTCTGATTTTGACACTTTGGTGTAATCATAAAATTAGGGGACTGAGTGATCAGCAGGCTGCAAAACGATGGAATGAGGACGGAGGCTGTGCACAGGTCAGTACATTTTTTGTAAAAGAAGCTGCTGTAGACGACTTTGTAATCAGAAATTTTGAAAATCAGCTGGAAAAAGCATTGACAGAGGCTGCTGTAGTCAGTGAAAACGAAAATGCCAGATTGTATATAGATGCCTATAGTTCTCAGGGTAGAATTACTGTTGTAAGTGAGCGAAGTTCTCTGGATGCAAATGCTGTGGGCGTAGGTGGAGACTTTTTCTTTTTTCATCCTCTGCAGCTTGTTAACGGCAGATATTTTTCCGGGGATGAACTGATGAAGGATTTTATCATTCTGGATGAGGAAGCAGCATGGCAGTTATTCGGTTCTAATGATATTGAAGGCATGAGTGTGATGATCGGCGGAATTCCTCATTTCGTGGCAGGTGTGGTCAAACGGGAAAGCGGACGTTTCGCAGAAAGTGCCGGGCTTCAAAGCACGGTAATTTATGTTTCCAATGAAACACTTGCTGATTACGGAACAAGTGAAGGAATAAGCTGCTATGAAGTGGTTGCTCCCAATCCGGTTGGTGGATTTGTTTATCGTACAGTAAAAGAAAAGTTTGGATTGAAAGAGAATGAGATGATGGTGGTGGAAAATTCTTCCAGATATTCTCTTCACTCCATCATACCGGTGGTGCTGGATTTCGGAACGCGCTCCATGCAGAATTCTGCGCTTCATCTTCCCTATTGGGAAAATATTGCGAGAGGTTATGAAGATGTGAGAGGCGTGGTGCTGCTCTTTCAATTCATTTTTCTACTGATTCCGTCAGGGATACTTCTTATCATATTGATCATAAAATGGAAGAATCGGAAATATAAAGTAAGAGATATGTGGATGTGCCTTATGGATAAGAAGGAAAGAGTGATGGAAAAAGTCAGGGCAGAAAAGGGTAAATGAAAAGATTTTCAGTAATCCGGAACATGGAGGAAATATGAAAAAGAAAATTTGCATATTCTCATTTCTTTTGATTTTGCTGGCTATGTTTGCCGGTTGTGGAAAAAACATTGGAGAATCACAACAGACAGTATCAAGTAAGGATTGTGTATATAAGATAACTGCTTTGGATTTGAAGAAAGGAGCAGACGGGTACAGCAATATTATAAAAAACGGTGATTATATTTATGCATATGGCTACAAATATGAAGAAGACGGCACTGCCACGATTAATCTGGCTGCTTTGAATTCAGATGGAACCCTGAGGGAAGAAAGCAAATTCCCTCTAGGAGAAAACGGAAGCCTAATGAATCTTGCCTGCGATGAACAGGGTATGATTTATGCCATCAAGGATATTTATGCAATGGAGCCGGATGAGGAAGGAAATTATATTGATAAATATTATTTTGTAAAGCTTTCCGGAACGGGGGAGGAAATTTTTCATGTTCTTTTGAATGAAATGTCTGAAGTTAGAGAACTTACGGAGAACGGCTGGTTTTATACACAAGATCTCCTGATTTATAACGATAACATTTATATTAATATTATGGGCAGTTATCTGGTATTTGACAAAGAAGGCGGCTTTCAGAAGGTTTTGACTGCAGCGGGTGAGGATTCTTTTGAAAGTGTAAGGCTGTATCCGCTTGAAAATGGAAAAGTAGTGGGACTTAGCTATGAAGATGATGGAGCTTATCTCGGACATGTGAATATGGAAACAGGAGAGATATCAGATAAGACAAAAATTCCCGGAGCATCCTATGATTTTTCAGTTTATGCCGGCAATACAAAGTACGAACTGTATCTGGTAAACAGCTATGGTGTTTACGGGTATAATATCGGGGATACTGCTATGACGCAGCTGATGAATTATGTGGACTCAGATCTTGGAGTTTACAGCGTTTATAATTTACTGCCTATAAACGAACAGGAATTCTGGGCTTCCTATGATGATCCTGAAACTTATGATACCTGTATCGGCAGATTTACCAAGGTGGATCCGCAGGATATAAAAGATAAGAAAATCCTCATATTGGCCTGTACAGGGCTTGACTGGGATATCAGGACCAATGTAGTGGAATTTAATAAGAACAATGAAGAGTACAGAATCACTATTCAGGATTATTCGGCATTATATGCTTCGGATACGGATTATCAGGCAGGAATCAACAGGCTGAATACGGATATTGTTTCCGGCAAAATACCGGACATTCTGGTTTTAAACGATTCCATGCCGATAGAAAGCTATATTGCTAAGGGACTTCTGGAAGATATGAAGCCTTATATTGAAAAGGATCCGGGACTTGATATTAACAATTATATGCCCAATATTATAGAAGCTTATTCTGTGGATGGAAAACTCTATCGTCTGGTTCCCTCCTATATGATCAGTACATTACTTGCCAAAACGTCTGAAGTGGGAGAGGAAAGAGGATGGACGATTCAGGATGTAAACAGACTGATGAGTACAAAGCCGGAAGGTACTCTGTTTTTAAGCTATGTTGACAGAAAGTCAATGCTTCTGAATTGTATGAATATGGCAGGAAACCAGTTTATAGACTGGGAAACCGGAACCTGTGATTTTGATTCCGATGATTTTGTTGAAATGCTGGAATTTTTGAAACAATTTCCCGAGCAGGTAGATGAGACTGTATATACGGATGCGTACTGGGAAAATTATGACAGTATGTGGAGGGAAGGAAGAACTGTTGCAATGATGTATACAGTTTCTGATTTCAGAAGCTTTAATTATACCTCTCAGGGAAGCTTTGGAGAGCCGGTAACCATGATAGGATTTCCCTCAAGTAACAGGGATGGTTCTGCTATTATACCTTCCATGCAGATGGCTATGTCAGCCAAATCTTCCAATAAGGAAGGCGCATGGCAATTCCTGCGATATTATCTTTCAGATGAGTATCAGGATAATATCAGCTATGGTTTCCCCTTAAGTATTAAGAAACTGAATGATTTGGGAGAAAAAGCCACTAAAAATCCAACTTATACGGATGAAAACGGGAATGAAGTAGAGACTCAGGATTATTATTATCTGAATGAAGTTGAGATTCCTATTGAGCCAATGACAAAAGAAGAGGTGGAAAAATTTAAAGAAACGTTGTATAGTTTTAAACAGATATATAATTATGATGAGAATCTGATTCAGATTATAGAAGAGGAAGCTGCCGCTTTCTTTAACGGTCAGAAAAATGCAAAGGATGTAGCTGCGATTATTCAGAGCCGTGCCCGTATTTATGTAAATGAAAATCGTTAGTATGTTAGACAGGGAGCAATGGATGAAAAAAGAAAAATCCCAAAAGAGTTTGTATATTAAGCTGCTTCAGATAACACTGATTCCCATTTTCCTTTTGACACTGGTAATTACCTCCTTCAGTGTGAAAAGCTTTGCGACGGCGCTAAATGGAGAAGTCAAAAGAGGGCTTATGGATTTAAGTTCTACCATTTTGACACTTTATGATCAGCTTTATCCGGGTGATTACCGGGTTATTATGCAGGATGATGCAATTTATATGCTGAAGGGAGAACATCAGATCAACGGTGATTTTTCTATCATTGATACCATAAAGGAAAATACAGGGGCAGATATTACCTTTTTTTATCAGGATACACGTGTGATCACTACATTATATGATAAAAACGGAGACAGGATGATCGGCACCAAGGTTAATGTTGTTGTTACCAACGATGTGCTTGAGCAGGGAAAGGCTGCTTTTTATTCCAGTGTCTCTATTGATGGAGCGGAATACTTTGCCTATTATGTTCCGCTTATTAATGATGATGGAACCTGTATCGGTATGCTTTTTGTGGCTAAGCCGGTCAGGACAGTGGGTGAGAATCTGAGAAAGGCTATTTTGCCTATTATCCTGCTGGGAACTGTGGCAATGATTATTGCGGCTTTGTTTACCATACGATTTTCTGGAAACCTGATGTATGCCATCACTAAAATAGAGGAATTTCTGAGTAAGGTGGCAAAAGGTGATTTGAATGAAAGTCTGGATTATCGTGTATCAAGACGTGAGGATGAGCTGGGAAAGCTTGGGCAAAATGCCGTTCATATGCAGAAATCCCTGAGGGAATTGGTAGAGATGGATGCGCTGACAGGTCTTCTTAACAGGCGCAGCGGAGATAAAAAACTGCAGCAGGTTTATGAGGAAAAAGATAAAAGCAATACTGATTTTTGCATTGCACTGGGAGATATTGATTTCTTTAAAAAGGTTAATGATACCTTTGGACATGAGTGGGGCGATCTGGTACTTACAAAAATAGCCCGTATTATGAAAAAAAATATGACAGGAAAAGGCTTTGTGTCCAGATGGGGCGGAGAAGAATTCCTGCTGATCTTTCGCGACTGCCTGTTGGAGGAAGCCGTTGGTATTCTTGAGGGAATCCTTAATGAAGTCAGGGCCTTGGAGATTGAATACGATGCAGAAACCAAAATCCGTGTTACCATGACGTTTGGTATCTGTCAGGGCAGCACGGATAGTATTAATATTTTGCTGCGGGAGGCGGATGGCAAGCTTTACCACGGCAAAAACAATGGCAGAAATCAGATTGTACAGTAAAGGTGTCCATTAAATTCCTGAAACAGACTTTCTTCCTGCTTTTTCATAAAAACAGTAACATCATTCTGACCAAAAGCAAGTTCAAATTTGACGGAGCCTACATATTCATCAATGATGTGTACCTTGATATATAGAGTGGTTTTATCAAACCATATACCACTTGCGGCATAATTTAAATCATAAACAGGGAAAATGCCTGTTTCCAGATAACCAAGTCCGAAAGTAAAGGAGTAATCTTTATCTCTTAAAGTAAAATGTAAGGTTCCGGCAGTATGGGTGCTGCCGGAATTTTTTGCATTTGTTTTGCTGGGAGCAAAGCTTACAGAAAGCTTTGAGAAACCCATGGGATTTTCAGAAACATGATATACAGCGGATTTTTTGATCCTTGCATCGTTTATAATGGGGGAATTGACGCTGCCCTTTAACGGTTCAATCTGCAAAGTAGCAAGAACCTCATAATAATTACTGTAGGTACCGGAATTGACGGGAAGAGGATTCTTGCTGATAAAAGGAAGAATTTCTTCGTATAGTGCGTCATAAATAAGCTGGTTGCCGCCACCGATTCCCTGGGTATCTGCCGTAGTAACGCAGATCATATCATATTCCGGTAAAAAAATAATCAACTGACCGCCCATACCGTAGCATACATAACCGCCCTTCTGATTCCTCCAGAATTGATAACCGTAACCGCAGGCCTCGCTCGCTACAGGGGCAGTAACAGCAGTATCGGTCAGAAGCGAAGTGGCCTGTTCAATATAAGATTGGGAAAGAAGCTGCTTCCCGTTAATATTTCCCTTATGATAAATAAAATAACCGAATTTCATAAGATCCATGGAAGTGGCAACAAGTCCGCTTCCACCAAGCGAAACGCCAAAAGGATCTTTGATCATATAGGATTCTTTGGAAAGATCAAGCTCCGGAAGCTTTTCTTTTATGTAAGTAAGCATGGGCCTGCCGCTTAAGCGCTCTGCAAGAGCACAAAGAGTATGGGCAGAAGAAGTATCATAATGAAATATTTTTCCGGCGGGATGAGTGGGAGGTGTTGTAAAAAAACTTTCCACCCAGTCTTTTGCCATATCCAGCTTATAGGTAGTGGATGCATGGCAGGTCCGCATCATCAGCATATCCCTGATTGTCATTGCTGCAATCCATGGATGGACATCTTCCGGAACCTTGTCAGGGAAATATTTGATAATGGGATCGTCAAGTGACAGCTTTCCCTCATCAGCAAGCAGACCGATGGCAATGGCTGTAAAACTTTTACTGACAGAGAACATTCGGTGCAGGGTATCCTCTGTGCAGGGTGCATAGTAGCCCTCTGTAATCAATTTATCATGATGCATTATTAATAAGCTGTGCATCGGCACCTCGTGTTTGCGCAATCTTTCTATAAAATCAATAATACAGCCGGATGGAACACCCGTTTCCTCCGGAAGTGCTGTTTCAAATGTAAGCATATGTAACCTCCGATGAAGTAATGATAGTTCATAATAGCATAGTTCACACGGAATGGCAAGTTGCACATAAATTTCCATATAAAGTTATAATTTATTGACAAATATAATAAAATTATTTCAAAATTTTTAATTATATAGTATAATATTTCCATATGAGAGTAAGGACCGCTCAAAAGGGAGGGACAACATGTTAAAAAGTAAAAATGATAAAGAAAAAATAACGGATAAAAAACGGGACAAACAACCGTGGAAAATTAAGAAAAAGAAGCCAAAGATCCCGAAGGATAAAACAGCGAAAATGTCAAAGGATAAGCAAACGGAAGCCCACAAGGATAAGCAAACGGAAACCCACAAGGATAAGCAGTCAGGCATAATGCTTTTCGGAATTCGAAATAAAATTGTACTTTGTTTCCTGATTCCTGTCCTGTTTATGATTATCATTGGAGTTTTGTCTTATCAGAAATCTGCTGAAGGCTTAAGCGAAAAATTTCAGGAATCTACTATACAGACCATCAATATGGCAAAGGAGTATGTGGATGTAAGCTGTACTTTCATTGAATCGGAAGGTTTAAAATATGCTTTTGATGCGGATGTAAGCAAGTATGCATCGGGAACACTTGTAAATGAGCCGCTTGAACTGAAGAATGTCATGGATAGCATTAAGACGGATATGTTGGCATCGCAGACGGCAAATTCTTTTATCGGTAACATTCATATTATTACTAAAGAAGGCGTCAATATGCTGACAACGGGTTCAACATCACGTAATGTTACTACCGGGTTATTTACGGAATATAAGGAGACGGTTGAATCCCCTACCTATGGAATTATCAGCTGGATTGACAGCCATCCGTTGCTGGATGAAGCGTTTACGTTAAAGCAGGATGATTACATATTATCATATGAAGTGATGACCAAATCCAATAATGCCTGTGTTGTTATTGATATTAAAAAATCTACCATTGAAGAATTTATAGAAGGTCTTGATCTGGGAGAAGGCAGTATTGTAGGATTTGTTACGGAAAACGGCAGAGAACTGATCGTAGAGCAGCTTGAAGAGGGACAGGAAAGCATTTTAGAAGAGGGTACTTCTGTATTTTACGGGCAGGATTTCTTTTCTCAGATTGATGCAGAACATATGCAGGGCTCTTTAGAGGTCACATTCCATGATGAAGCATATCTGTTTATTTACAGCAGGAGTGAGGATACCAACATTACCATATGTGCGCTGGTGCCGATGAGGGTTGTTACCAGTCAGGCAGAGGAAATCAAATCATTGACGATTGTGCTGATTATACTGGCATGCATCATTGCTTTGATAGTGGGTATCCTGGTAGTTGCAGGTATTCAGGCGAATATGAAGCGCATTTCACAAAAACTTGGTGAAGTTGCAAAGGGTGACCTCACTGTTTTGGTCCATGCCAAGGGACATGATGAATTCCAGGGACTTGCAAGATCGGCAACCAATATGGTTATCAATACGAAGAAACTGGTCAATAAGGTTACAAATGCCACAGGGCAGCTGGAAGAATCTGCCAGAGGAGTAGAAGATGCTTCCGGCGTTATTAATGAGTATTCCCATGAGATAACACAGGCCATTGATGAAATCAATGAAGGCATGGGCAGACAGTCAGAGCATGCACAGGAATGTGTGGTAAGAACTGATGTTTTATCTAATGAAATACAGGAAGTTGGTAAAGTAGTAGATAAGGTGGAAACGCTTGTAAATGAAACTGTAGGCATGATCAGTCAGGGTATTGAAATTGTACAGCTTTTAGGAAAACGGGCGCAGGAAACTACGGAGATCACTTCCGAGGTAGGAGACAGCATTGGGTCCCTTAAGAAGGAGTCGGAAATTATCAGTACCTTTATTGAAACGATTACATCAATTTCCGAGCAGACAAATCTTCTTTCACTGAATGCATCTATAGAAGCAGCCAGAGCAGGAGATGCCGGAAGAGGATTTGCAGTTGTCGCAGAAGAAATCCGTAAATTAGCAGATGATTCAGCAAAGGCCGCAGGAGAGATACAGAATAATGTATCCCATATCATGTCACATACTACAAACAGTGTGAAAAGCGCTGACCGGGCACAGGAGATGGTAGCTCTGCAGGCAGAGTCAGTGGAACAGGTAGTCAGAGTATTTGGAGATATGCGTCGGCAGATGGATTATCTGGTTGAAGGTCTTAAAGAAATTGTTGTCAGTATGGAAAAGGCAGATGGTGAGCGGAACGATACGGTACAGGCTGTTCAGAACATTTCAGCTATTATAGAAGAAACGGCAGAAAGTGCGGAAAAGGTAAAGGATATTGCCGGAAAGCTTCTGACCAACGTAGAAAATCTGAAAGTTACAGCAGATGTGCTTGGTGATAATATGGAAGGGCTTAAATCAGAAATTTCGGTATTTAAGATATAAAAATGGTTATTTTGATTTAATGTGTACACAAATGATAAAAGCAGCAAGCTGCACAAACAGCTTGCTGTTTTTTGATAGAATAGTATAAAATGTAAATGCTTACAAAATGAAAGCATAACGAGCTTTGGGCAAAATGAAATATAATAAAATCCAAATTTCATGTTTTTGTACAATTTTTTACAAGAAGAATATGAATTTTTAAAAGATTTATCTTTACAAGACATATGAGGATGTGCTATTATTGATTCGTAATGTGAAAGTACTTACATTATAAGAAAACTTTTAAGGAGGTCTTTATGAAAAAGAAATTTATTTCTATACTTTTGACAGCTGCCATGGTAGCGTCATTAGTAGGTTGTGGTGGAAGCTCAAGTTCATCTGACACATCCGCTGCAACAGACACAACTACAACAGAAGCTGCAGATACAACAGAAGCAGCAGACACAACAGAAGCAGCAGAGGAAACTGCTGAAGCAGAAGTGGAAAAGCCTGAAGAAATCACTATCATGGTTGATGGTACTGTTTTCACAAAGGAAAATGCACAGGCTGAATTCATGGCTAAGTTGGAAGAGTTAACAGGTGTTAAGATTAATGTTATCCAGCCTGACCATGATGCTTACTACGATGTAGTAGGACAGACAATTGCATCTGGTGACTGGCCTGATGTTATTATTCTCTCCAGTACATATTATTCAGGATATGCTGCAGAAGGCGTTCTGTGGGATATGACAGATGCTTATGAGAATTCTGAATTAAAGCAGAGACAGGATTCATTCGGCAGTACAAGCGTTATTGATGGTGTAAGAATTGATGGCCAGTTATATGGTATGCCCGCTACACGTGGTAACGGTTGTGTTACTTATGTAAAACAGGCTTGGCTGGACAACTGTGGATTAACAGCTCCTACTAACTATGAAGAATATCTTGCAATGCTTGAAGCATTCTCAACAGGTGATCCTGACGGTGATGGTGTAGACGGAAATACTTATGGTGTTTCAGCAGCAGGTTTCATCGGAAGCGAAGCTCCTTATATTAATTACCTTCCTGAATTCTATCAGGACGCAACATCAGGTTTCGTTAAAGATGCTAACGGTAATTGGATTGATGGATTTACACAGGATTCCATGAAGGATGCACTTCAGAGACTGGCTGATGCTTATGCAGCAGGTTATATTGATCCTACTACTCTTACAAACGGAACATCTGATTGCCGTAACAAGTTCTATAGTGATGAGTTCGGCGTATTCACATACTGGGCTGGTACATGGGCAACCAACTTAAAGAACAATCTGGAAGCAAATGGTCTTGACGGTGAATTAGTTGCTCTTCCTCCTATTGCAGAAGTTGGTGCATATCTTGACCGTATTCCTCCTGTATGGTGTATTACAACTCAGTGCGAGAATCCTGAAGGCGTATTCAAATATTTCATTGAAGCTATGCAGGATGGCGGAGATGTACAGTTCTTATGGACCTATGGTGTAGAAGGTATCCACTGGTCAACAGCAGCTGAAACATTATTCGAAGGCACAGAAAAAGAAAAGGTTTATGCTGAAGGCGAATTCCATGGACTTGAGAGTCTTGAAACAGAAGGAACACAGTATACAAAGGCTCATATCGATCCTGCTCTTGCACTTGTAGATCTTGTAAATGACCCTGCAAAAACAAGCAGAGCGGACGAAAATAAGGCATCTGCTGAACTCTTTAATGCTAACTGTGTAACAGCAGTTTTAGTACCTTCAACAAATGAAATGACCGAATACAACGGTGATTTAACAACATTAAAGAATCAGTTGATCGCAAGCGTTGTTATGGGTGAGATGACAATTGATGATGCATATGCTAAGTTTGAATCTGATGGTGGTGCAGACTGGTCACAGAAGATTGTTGATTCATTGAATGCTCAGTAAATAAATACATTTTCCTGATTTTCATGATGGATAAGAATTGTGTGGAGCTATGGCAGCATTTCCATGGCTTCACATAATTCATAATTAAGGCAATTTAGTATTAATGAAGAGGAAGAATGGGTATGAAAAAAAATAATAACCAATCAGTTACACCTGTTAATAAAAGGTCGTTGGGGGCTCGTATTTATAGATACAGAGGATTCTATTTAATGTTTCTTCCTGTATTCGTTTTTGCAATCATATTCTTTTATATGCCGATGCTTGGTGTAAGATATGCTTTTACAAACTATAACGGAATTAAAGATCCGACATTTGTAGGATTAGATAATTTCAGAAAAATGTTTAGTATGCCTGGATTTTGGACTGCATTTAAGAATACTCTGCAGATCAGTGTTACAGGATTGATCACGAAAACCGGATTTGCAGTTATTGTTTCTATTTTCTTAAATGAAATTGCGAATATTCATTTTAAAAAAGCTGTACAGACAATTATTTACCTTCCCCACTTTCTGTCATGGGTAGTTACAGCCTCCCTGTTCTCGTTGATTTTAGCTCCTACAGGACAGGGTCTGGTAAACTCTTTCCTGGTATCTATTGGTGTTGTTGATCCCAGCAACATGATTTATTTCTTGGGAAGTTCCAAGTGGTGGAGAGGTACATATTATATTATTAATCTTTGGAAAGAAACCGGTTGGCAGACAGTTATTTTTATGGCTACACTGGCCGGAATGAATACAGAACTTTATGAAGCAGCATCTATTGATGGTGCGGGTCGTTGGGGTAAGATGCGTTATATCACATTTCCTGCACTTGCAAATACGATTTTAACTGTTTTCATTTTGAACCTTGCTAAGGTTATGAACCTTTTTGAATCAGTATTCGTTATGTACAATCCT
>JBJEMT010000122.1:0-14578 GCA_051879815.1 Suilimivivens sp.
ATCCCTGAGCACCGCCTTTAAATACAACTGTCTTGGCGGAGAAAACTGTTCTCTTACCAGATGCATAACAGGATCTTTAAAGGTATATACATATGCATTCCTGATCCCCATCCATTCCAGATTACCAAGAAGGGAAGTATAACTTAAGTCATTGCCCTTTTCGAATTGAAGAACATCCCTGATAAACATCTTCATGGAATAGTTTTCTTTCTCCTGATCATCTGCCATCTTGCCAAGATGAACGTCCGTAGCTCTGATAATCCTCCTGTAAATGGCAGAAAAAGTATCCTGAAGCTTAAATCTGGCATCTCTGTCAGGAAGGGAATTCTTCAAAGTGTGATAAATATTTTCAAAACAATTCAGCAGATTGCTGACATCCGCATACTCAATTGCTCCCTCGTTTAAGAAGCTGCCCAGTGCTGCCTGCATTTCCATAAAGTTTTCGGGAGAATCATCTCCTTTATCATAGACAAGCACCAGTGTGTTTAAAAGCTTCTCAAATGAAGATTTTAAAGCTCTCATTCTGTCCTGATATTTTTCATGTCTGTAACGATAGAAAATATCATCAAAGTACGCCTCAATGGTCTCTTCCAAAAGCTTTTCTTTCCGGCTTTCTTTCTCCTGCACCCCGTCTCCTATGGAATCCCTTTTTACAAACTTGGTAGGCAGTACTTTGCTCTCCACCCTTTCTCCATGTATCATCCTGATCGCCATTTTCAGAGCTTCCTCTCCAAGCACTGATCCGTCTGCCCGGACAGAAGACAGGGATGGATTCAGTTTGGTAGCCAGAACCACATCATCATATCCAAGGATATGAATGTCTTTTCCGATCTGAATTCCCCGCTTATTCAACTCTTCATAAAGTCCGATTGCCGTATCATCATTGACACAGAAAACGGCCTCAAGATCCGGATTATTATCAAGCAGTTCCTTGAAAACGCCTACGCTGGTCCTTGTAAAATTCCCGTTTTTATAAGCTCTGTCAGAGAAAGCAATTCCATGCTCAGAAAGAGTGTCCACAAATGCTTTTTTTCTTTCAGCAGCATCCGTATTGTCAAGGCTTCCTCCGATCATGCCGATTTTCCTGCATCCTGTCTTTTCAATCAGGTAATTCAGACCGTCCTTAATACCGGTATAATTGTCAAACAGCACATTGATATAGCCGTCTAACTTGTAAGAAATCAGAATACAGGGAATTCCCTGAAATTGTTTCAACATGTTTGCAATACTTTCTCTGGACGTAAAACAACCGATGGAGCCTGCTGCCACGATAATGGCATCTACATTTTCCTTTCTGGCAAAGGAAAATATAGTATTAAACTGATACTCATATATTAAATCAGGCTGTGCAGAAACATCTCTGTCTAAATATTTGCCGGGAAACACTACAAGATTCACATCCAGTTGTTTTGCCATCTGCATAGCGCCTCTGCAGATCAACTTGGAAAACTCATCTGTAATTCCGCTTACCAGTATGCCGATCGTTACTCTTCTTCTATCATTGCTCATTTTCTGTTTCCTTTTAAATCCGTTTTTTTCTGTCTTCTTCAATCAATACAAATTCCGTCTCATTCTGAGTTCTGCTGTCGCCACCGATAAAAACGCTAAAGGTTCCCGCTTCCGCAACATAATCCATATGGATATCATGGAATTTCAACAAATCTTCTGTAATAGTAAAAAAAATCTCTTTTTCCTCTCCCGGTTCCAGCCACACCTTCTGAAATCCCTTTAACTCCCTGACAGGCCTTGCCACGCTTCCCACATGATCTCTGATATACAGCTGAACAACCTCACTGCCTCCATTTCTTCCTACGTTTTTTACAGTAACAAAAGCTTTCAGCTCCCTGCCTCTTATCAGTTCTCTGCTGCTCAGTTTTACATCGGTATATGCAAATTCCGTATAGGAAAGCCCGTATCCGAACGGGTATAAGGGTTCATTGGGGATATCCATATATTTTGACTGGAAACGGTTTTCCGGCTGCTTCGGGTCCAGCCTTCTTCCCGTATGGAATTCACTGTAGAAAACAGGCACCTGTCCTACTGCATAAGGGAAACTCATGGGAAGCTTTCCGCCTGGCGGTGTTTCCCCATAAAGCACTTCCGTAACAGCATTGCCTCCCTCCGTGCCCGGCATCCATACTATAAGAACAGCCTTTGCCAGCTTTTTGATTTCCCGGATATCAAGGGGTCTTCCTGTAAAAAGCACTACAACGATATTCTGATTCACCCTGGCAATCTCCGAAAGCAGTCTTTTTTGCATTTGGGGAATGGTAATGTCTCCGCGGCTGGCTGCCTCTCCCGTCTGAGCCATATGTTCACCGATACAGAGCACCACCTTGTCTGCCTGCAGCGCAGTTTCCACCGCTTCCGAAAGCTGTTCTTCTACTTCCATTGTGCTCTTTGCACTGGTATAAATTTTATTCATTCCCGGGATGGTATCTCCCGGTTCCAGAGTATCACAGCCCTTTGCAAAGACGGCATTGGCTCCATAGGCGGCAACGCCTTCTTTTATGGAGACGGCATCCTTTTCCTCTGCAAAGATGCTCCATGCCCCGATTATGGCTTTTTCCTCTGTAAACGGTCCGATAAATGCCACCTTTTCCTCTTTTTTCAAAGGAAGGATTCCGTTATTTTCCAGAAGCACAAAGGTTTCCTTTGCCGCTTCCCTGGCTTTCTTTCTGTGTGCAAGACAAAGAAGCACTTCGTTTTCCGCTTCTTCATCTGCATCCTTATAAGGATTCTCGAAAAGTCCCAGTTTATTCTTAAGCTCCAAAACCCGAAGTACAGCTTCATCAAGGAGCCTTGCATCTACCCGTCCTTCTTCCATCAGCTCCTTTAAATAATTGGAGTAACAGTTGGTCATCATATCGATATCCGTTCCTGCCTCCATGGCAAGCCTGGCCGCCTCTTTTCTATTCTCTGTGAGTCCGTGATGCATGATTTCTTCAATGGCTGCCCAGTCAGATATCACGGCACCCTGAAAGCCCATTTCTCCGCGCAGGATCTGGTGCAACAGCCACCTGTTGGCAGTAGAAGGCACACGATTTAACGTATTAAAGGAAGTCATTACAAGAAGCGCACCTGCTTTGATCGCTGCTTCATAGGCAGGAAGATAATCGTCCCTTAAGGTCCTTTCCGAAAGCTCCACATTGTTATAATCTCTTCCTGCTGTCGGTGCGCCATAGGCTGCAAAATGTTTTACACAGGCTCCTATTTTACCGGGGCTCTTTGGGTCATCTCCCTGATAGCCTTCTACCAGTGCTTTCGCGTATACACTGTTCAGATAAACGTCCTCACCGGTGGATTCCATGACCCTGCCCCATCTGGCATCCCTCACCAGATCCACCATTGGGGAAAAGGTTACATGGATACCGGCAACGGAGGCCTCTTTTGCAGCCACTTCCGCTCCCGTCCTTGCCACCTGCGGATTAAATGCCGCTCCCTGTGCCAATGGAATAGGAAATGCCGTTTTATATCCGTTAATAATATCTGCCATAAATACAAGCGGAATATGGTGCGGATGGTTCTCCATATGTAACTTCTGAATTTTCTTTGTATTTTCCGCACCCGCAATGCCTAAAACACTGCCTGCCTCATGAATCGTCTGCTCTGAAAATCCCTGCTCCGACGCAGGACCGGTAGCAATACTTTCTCCTTCATAAAAGCTGCCGTTTCCCTGAAATAGCTGGTTGATCTTTTCTTCCAGGGACATCTCTCCAAGTAATTTCAAAAGCTTTTGCTGTTCCATAAAACCCTCCGATAGATATACACTTTACCGTATATAATTATATAAATATAGTATCATACAGACTGTCAGATTTCTATCTATTTCTTGTGCACTCTATACTCCTTTTTTGTACCTTTTATACTCCTTCTTCATCAAATGCGGGGATAAAGCTTTCCCTTGCGGTTTCTCCTTCCTGGATAAAGGCATTTCCGATTCCGAGGGACAGTGCATAATCAACTACCGTCTCATATTCCCGTCTTGTCACCCTGCGGCAAAGCTCTGTATAGCCTTCCTTCTCCCGCAGCCGTTCAAAGGGAGTATACTGATTCATCAGGCTGAGATAGACATCATCTCCATAGGTTTCATAGACATACCTTATGACAGCTCTGGCATTTCTTTTATGCCCCGGCAAAAGGAGATGCCGTACAATGACTCCCTTTTGCATCATACCTTCCTCATCAAATACCGGCTTCCCTGCTGTCTCTACCATAGCTTGCAAGGCAGCCTTTGCCACCTGCGGATAATCCGGTGCAAAGGAATATCTGCCTGCCAGTTCTTCCTCCATGTATTTAAAGTCTGTCAGAAAAATATCCACGATGTCCTTCAGACTTTCAATCACTTCACTTTTTTCATAACCGCTGCAATTATAAACAACAGGCAGTTTAAGCCCCTTTTCTCTGGCCAGCAAAACTGCCTGTATAACAGGTATGACATAATGATCCGGCGTCACAAGATTAATATTGGCTGCCCCCTGCTTCTGGAGTGACAGAAAAATATCGGCAAGACGGGGAATTGTGATTTCTTTTCCCTGCCCTGCCGCTGCAATTTCAAAATTCTGACAATATACGCACCGCAGATTACAGCCGGAAAAAAATACCGCCCCAGAGCCTTTTTCTCCCGAGATACAGGGTTCTTCCCACATATGGAGGGCAGCTCTTGCCACTTTAAGTGTTGAACCTGACAGACAATACCCTTTTTCTTTCCTTTCCCTCTCTGCCATGCAGTTTCTTGGGCAAAGATTACAGGGACTGTCTGTAAACTCCTGCCATTTCATCCAGCCCTCTACTCCTTATTTCCATAAAGCTCATCCCACTCATCTCTGGGGATAGCGGTAATATTTCCGATGTCATAATAAATCTCATAAAAATGGTTGATCCAATACTCTTTATCATCTGTCAGATCCGAATCATGGGCATCGCTGAAAGGCGTCCTGAAAGCTTCCCTGTACTGCGGGATTACCACGATACCATCCCCTTCCGGATCTGCTTTCTCTGCCCTGATCAATTCAATTCTTTCATTTTCCTCCCGGCAGATCCTTGCAAGATTCACAAGATTCTCCACATAAGTAAAGAACAGCCATAAGCACAGAATGCTTACCAGACTGTATTTCATTGCACTGATTACCGTTTCCTCCTCCCTGATATCCACAATTCCCTGAATGCAGGCTGTCATAAGGAACACTCCCGCGCCAAAAAAGGCTCTGTTCTGAGGTGTTGGAATCAGCGCTAAAACATAAGCGGTTGCCAAAAAGGCAACAAAGAACAGTGCACTGTCATTTTTTCTGATCTGTGTCCATGTTTTCAACTGTTTCTGCAGAAACAGAAAGACAAATACGACAACCATGATCACAAGCAGTAAAAAAAACAGTTCTCTGATGCTGACAGTGGTCTTATACATCCTTGATAAAAGTCCCACCAGACCCGTATATTCATCCTCCGCCATGACAGAGCTTCTGCTTCTCACACCGGGAGACAACATCATACCAAGGAGACCGCAGCACACTCCTGCCACTCCTGAAATCATAAAAGGAAATACCGCTTTTTTCTTTTCCTGTCTGTTCTGCCACCAGAAATTCAAACTATACATCAATACCAGAAGAAGGCCTCCGCCTGATGTATTTTCATTGCACCAGCCTGCTATCACACCAAACAGAAAGGTACCCACAGCAAGAATCCCCTGATATCTGACATTCTCTATCCGTCCAAGGAAATAACGATAAAAGGTAAAAAATCCCAGAATGATAACGCTTCCCCACAGATAGTTGCATGCCCCGCAGATCCACAGCATGGTCTGTCCGAAATCCACTGTAAATTTCCACAGGAAAGTGAGAATCATAAGAAGCACAAAAATATCATGCTTCTTTTTGCGACAGATATTCTGATAAATCAGAAGTACCAACGCAAGAAACATAATGCTGTTGACCACATTGAAAATCTGCTTGCTTCCCAAAAGAGACAATCTCACATTAAATTGTCCTATGATACGCCCGCTGTTGGAAAGATACTCCCCATACTGCTGCTTCACCAGATCCCACAGGGAATGAGCCTGTCTTACATCAATCAGATATGCATAATCATCCGAAAGATAAGGTGTCAAAAAATTATAGGCATAAATCATCAAAAATGAAATGCCGAGAATCAGATAAAAAATCGTTTTTCTGTGTTTTTCCAAAAAAGCTGTCACAGTCGTATCCTTTCATCGCAAAAATTTTATTTTATTATTTTATCAAACCGTTCCTCATATTGCAACCGCGAGGCTTTGAATATCCTGTAGTAATCTTCCCCAAAATATGCTATACTAAAACGAATGTCACTTTAAAATCACACAGCCGGAAAGTATCGGAATATTAAAAATGAACAATAAAGTATTACACACATTGGAATATACCAAAGTCATTGACTTTTTAACAGAAAAAGCGACCTCACAGCCGGGACGGAAGTTGTGCCAGAATCTCCTTCCCATGACAGACTTAGAAGCTATTGAGCTTGCCCAGACACAGACAGCTGATGCCCTTACCATGCTGTTCCAGAAGGGTTCCACCTCTTTTGGCGGTAACAAAGACGTCTCCATGGCGCTTCGCTCCCTGGAGATCGGCAGTACTCTGTCTGCCGCCGAGCTTCTTAAGATTGCAGGACTTCTTGACAATGTAAACCGGATCAGGGCTTACGGCAGAAGTCAGAAAGAGGAGGAAAAGGAGACCTCTCTCACTGCTTATTTTGAGGCACTGGAACCGCTGACACTTCTGTCAGGTGAAATCAGGCGCTGCATTCTTTCTGAGGAAGAGATTGCTGATGATGCCAGTTCCAAGTTAAAGCAGATAAGGCGCAGTATTGCCCTTACAGGTGATAAGATTCACAGCCAGCTCACCTCCATGGTAAACGGTTCCTGTCGAAGCTATCTTCAGGATGCCGTCATAACCATGCGTGACAACCGCTATTGTATACCCGTGAAAGCAGAATATAAGAGTCAGGTACCGGGCATGGTTCATGACCAGTCCTCCACAGGCTCCACTTTCTTTATTGAGCCTGCTGCCATTGTAGAACTGAACAACCGTTTAAAAGAACTGTCTGTTCAGGAAAAAGAAGAAATTGAAGTAATCCTTGCCACTTTAAGCGCAGCGGTTGCAGAGCATACTGCAGAAATAACGGAAGACCAGAGAATCATGACATTTCTTGATTTCACCTTTGCAAAAGCTTCCCTCGCCTTAGAGCAGAATGCCACAAAACCGCTCTTTCATACAGAACGCTATATCAACATCCGCAAGGGACGTCATCCTTTGCTGCCTGTCAAAAAGGCAGTGCCCATTGATATTCAGCTTGGCAAAGATTTTGACCAGCTTATCGTTACCGGTCCCAATACCGGCGGTAAGACTGTTTCCCTAAAGACAGTAGGTCTCTTTACCCTGATGGGTCAGGCCGGACTTCATATTCCTGCCCTTGACCGCTCCGAGCTCTCTGTCTTTACGGAAGTTTTTGCGGATATCGGGGATGAACAGAGCATTGAGCAGAGTTTAAGTACTTTTTCTTCCCACATGACGCGGATTGTCAGTATCTTAAAACATGCGAACGAAGATTCCCTGTGCCTTTTCGATGAACTTTGCGCCGGAACAGATCCTACGGAGGGAGCCGCGCTGGCCATTGCTATCCTTGACCACTTACATGGCAGGGGCATCCGCACCATGGCAACCACCCATTACAGCGAACTCAAAGTTTACGCTCTGACTACAGACTTTGTGGAAAATGCCTGTTGTGAATTCAATGTGGAGACACTTTCTCCTACCTACCGGCTGTTGATCGGCATTCCCGGAAAGAGCAATGCCTTTGCCATTTCCAAAAAACTGGGACTTCCTGACCACATCATTGAAGCCGCAGACAGACAGCTTACCAGCGATGACAGAAGTTTTGAAGACCTGCTTTCCGATCTGGAACAGAGCAGGATCACCATTGAAAAGGAGCGCCTTGAGATTGCCTCCTACAAGGAAGAAATTCAGAGTCTGAAGAAGCGTCTTCAGGAAAAGAATGAAAAAATCGATAATGCCAAAGAAAGAATTTTAAGAGAAGCCAACGAGCAGGCAAGAGATATCCTGCAGGAGGCAAAGGATGTTGCGGATGAGACCATCCGCATCTTCCAGAAAGCAGGACCTAACGCTTCCTTAAAGGATCTGGAAAAATCCCGTGAAAAAGTTCGTGGAAAAATAGGCGAAAAAAATGATAAACTTGTCATAAAGAATAAAGAACCGAAGAAAAATAAACAGCTTACTCCGGATCAGCTCAAAAAAGGTGACAGTGTAAAGATTCTGTCCATGGGACTGAAAGGCATCGTCAGCTCCCTTCCTGATCACAAAGGCAATCTGTTCGTACAGTGCGGTATCATCCGCTCCCAGGTCAATATCAGCGATCTTGTATTAGTTGATGATGATGCACCTGCAAGCAGTCCCTCTCTGCCGCGTTCAAAGGGCAGTCAGATCAAGATGTCCAAGTCCCTGAGTATTTCTCCGGAAATCAATCTTCTTGGCAAGACTGTAGACGAGGCACTTTCCGAGCTGGATAAATATCTGGATGATGCTTATCTTGCCCACCTGTCTACGGTACGTGTAGTCCATGGCAAGGGAACCGGGGCATTGAGAAGCGCTGTCCAGAGTCATTTAAAACGTGTGAAATATGTAAAAAGCTTCCGCCTTGGTGAATATGGAGAAGGTGACGCAGGTGTCACAATTGTAACCTTTAAAGAATAACGTTTTTAAAAATATAAAGGAGCATACTATGGCAAACAAACAAAAAATATTAATTGTAGATGATGACAGCAATATTGCGGAATTAATATCTCTTTATCTCACCAAAGAATGCTTTGATACCATGATTGCGGGAGATGGAGAAACAGCTCTCTTAATGGCAGATTCCTTTGCCCCTAATTTGATTTTGCTTGATCTGATGCTTCCTGGTATTGATGGTTATCAGGTATGCCGCGAAATCCGTGCCAAATCCTCCGTCCCCATCATTATGCTTTCTGCCAAGGGCGAAATTTTTGATAAAGTTCTGGGACTTGAACTGGGTGCCGACGACTATATGGAAAAGCCTTTTGATTCCAAGGAGCTGGTAGCACGGGTCAAAGCAGTCCTTCGAAGATACAAGCAGGCTCCTGTCGTTCCCGCAGAGCCTGATATAAAATGCGTGGAATATCCGGATCTCATTGTCAACCGGACCAATTACTCCGTTGTTTATATGGGCAGAACCATTGAAATGCCGCCCAAGGAACTGGAACTTCTGTATTTTCTGGCATCCTCTCCCAATCACGTTTTTACAAGAGAGCAGCTTCTTGACCAGATCTGGGGCTATGAGTATATCGGTGACACCAGAACCGTAGATGTACATATCAAACGTCTCCGTGAGAAGATTAACGATCATGCCCATTGGCGCATTGCCACTATTTGGGGAATCGGATATAAATTTGAGGTAAAATAATGAGAAAGACCCTCTATTTAAAATTTTTACTGGCCTATTTTATTTTTGGTTTTTTTGGGTTTATAGTGGTCGCCACCTTTGTCAACAATATGACCCTGGAACATCTGAAAAGAGAAAAAGCGGATGCCCTTTATAAGGAAGCCACTCTGATTGCCAACACCTATGCTTCCGACCTTTATAACAATGCAACCTCCCTGGATACCGTAAAAAAGCAGCTGGATGCTCTGGATACTTACCTTTCCGCCAGTCTTTGGATCATCAACCCCTCTGGTCGTATGGTACTGGATTCCAAATCACCTATCGATCTGGAAAGCGAAACTGTTATTACAGGCTTTGATCCTACGGTGACGGGAGACAGCTATTATACCGTGGGATACTTTTTCGACAGCTTTACGGAGGAACAGCTCAGTGTCTTTGCTCCCATCACCTCAGGCTATAAGGTTCGTGGCTATGTGGTCATTCACTATCCCATGCAGAATATTATTACATCCTGTAACAACCTTTTGAATATCTCCTATTTAATGCTGGTGATCCTGTTCCTTCTTTCTCTGATCATCCTGATCTTTTTTACGGAAATGGTCTATCTGCCCCTTCGCAGGATCACTGAGGCTACGGAACAGTATGCTGCCGGCAATATGCATTATGAATTTCAGGTAGAAAGTGAAGATGAAATCGGATATCTTGCCGCTTCTCTGAACTATATGGCAAGTGAAATTGCAAGAGCCGAAGACAACCAGAAAAAATTTGTGGCAAATGTTTCCCACGATTTCCGCTCTCCTTTAACCTCCATCAAAGGCTATCTGGAGGCCATGCTGGATGGCACCATTCCGCCGAAGCTTTATGAGAAATACCTGAGAATTGTTTTAAATGAAACAGAACGCCTGACTAAATTGACTGCCAGTCTTCTGACTTTAAACAACTTAAATACCAAAGGCATGATGCTGGAAAAAAGTACTTTTGACATCAACCGTGTCATTCGCAATACGGCAGCCTCTTTTGAAGGCACCTGTAAGCAAAAGACAATTGCTATTGAGTTGATCCTTACCGGTGAGGAACTGTATGTCACCGCAGACGTAGGCAAAATCCAGCAGGTACTTTATAATCTTCTGGATAATGCCATTAAATTCAGCCACCAGAACTCCGTAATCAAAATTGAGACTACGGAAAAGCACAATAAGGTCTTTGTCTCCGTCAAGGACAGTGGTATCGGTATTCCAAAGGATGATCTGAAGCTGATCTGGGATCGGTTTTATAAATCAGATTTATCCCGTGGTAAGGACAAGAAAGGAACCGGGCTTGGTCTTTCCATAACCAAGGAAATCATCAGTGCCCATGGGGAACACATCAATGTGATCAGCACTGAAGGTGTGGGCTCCGAATTTATTTTTACGCTGCCTGTTGCAGACAGTGATGAGGAGGACTGACTATGCATATCATACTTCATCAGCCGGAAATTCCGGCAAATACGGGAAATATCGGAAGAACCTGTGTCGCTACGGGCACTGACCTCCATCTGATCGAGCCTCTCGGGTTCCGGCTGACGGAAAAGGAGATCAAAAGAGCCGGTATGGATTACTGGGAACATTTAAATGTAACAAGATACATGAATTTTAATGAATTTAAAGAGCTTCATCCGGGTGTCAGAATCTGGATGGCAACCACCAAGGCAAAACACGTTTATTCCGATGTTGCCTTTGGACCTGATGATTACATTATGTTTGGAAAAGAAAGTGCAGGCATCCCCGAAGAAATCCTTGTGGATTACGAGGAAACCTGCATCCGTATCCCTATGGAGCCTGAAATACGCTCCTTAAACCTTTCCAATTCCGTAGCCATCGTCCTCTATGAAGCGCTGCGTCAGCAGAATTTCTCCCATATGCAGCTGAAAGGTGACCTTCACAGGCTTCACTGGAAAGAAGGATAGCTATTTATTTACATTCTTGCAGTATCAACATTTTCTTTGAACCACCGGTAAGCCAGCTTGACACCTTCCTCAAGTTCAACCTTATGTGTCCAGCCAAGTTCATGGAGCTTATCCACATTGGTCAGCTTTCTGGGCGTTCCGTCCGGCATGTCTTTATTCCAGACAATTTCGCCTTCAAATCCCACTACTCTCTTTACCGTTTCCGCCAGCTCTTTGATGGTCACTTCCTTACCCGTACCGATATTCACATGCTGTTCTCCGCTGTAATTTTCAAGCAGAAATACACAGGCATCTGCCATGTCATCCACATAAAGGAACTCCCGAAGGGGCGTACCGGTTCCCCAAAGCTCTACACTTTCTGCGCCGCTCATCTTCGCTTCATGGAACTTGCGGATCATGGCCGGCATCACATGGGAACCGGAAAGATCATAATTGTCGTGAGGTCCGTACAGATTGGTAGGCATGCAGCTGATAAAATCATCCCCATACTGTCTCTTATAGAATTTGCACATTTCAAGACCGGCAATCTTGGCAATGGCATATGCCTCATTGGTAACCTCCAGAGGACCGGTCAAAAGAGCATCCTCCGGAATGGGCTGGGGAGCCATTCTGGGATAAATGCAGGTACTTCCGAGGAACAGCAGCTTTTTCACCTGAAATCTGTGACAACACTCGATCACATTACACTGAATCTGCATATTTTCATAGGCAAACTCTGCAGGAGTAGTGTTATTGGCATTGATACCACCTACTTTAGCGGCTGCAAGGACTACCACATCAGGTCTTTCTTTCTCAAAGAATTCTCTGACTGCTGCCTGATTTGTAAGATCCAGTTCTTTATGAGTCCTGCCAATTACATTCTGATAGCCCTTCGCCTGAAGATTTCTGACAATGGCGCTTCCTACCAGACCTCTGTGACCTGCCACATATATTTTGTCTTCTTTGTTCAACATTTTTTCTTCCTCTCTTTACTCTCTTTTATCATGAATTGGAATGGATCACATCTTTAAATCCTTCCTCAATGGTATCTCCTATAAAAATATCTTCTGCCTTCACGGGAGATGACGGAAAATCCCTGTAACCTGTCCTATCCCCCTCAGCGGGATAGTAAAAGGTATAACCGTGAAGCTCATAGGCTATAGTTTCAAAATTCTCATAATCCTTTTGATGAATCAGATATTCTGCCGTTGCATTTTGGGTCGTTTCCAAGCCAAAAGCTCCAAGCTTATAGATTCCCGCTACACCGATCAGGATAAAAAATATCCTGTATCTGTCCAGACTCGGGCTGATTTTTAAATAAAGATATCCCCATACAAGCACCGGAAATACCCAGAGATAAATACACCCGTACCGAATCAGAGGGGCGCTGAAAAGCCAGAACAGAAAACTCATTCCCATGGTTCCCATGACAAAAAGCGTATCCGTCATATCTCTTTTCTTTTTCCACAATGCATAAATGAAAAAAGCCAGAAACAAAAAAATACCTGCAAATGCCAGTAGCAAAAACACTTTATTTACGCCGTCCAGGGAAGCCGCCCACCCAGGCAGCCAGTCCGTAACAGGTTCCCCATATCTTGTAACATCAGAAAAGCCTCTTCCCCACACCTGAATTTCTTTCGAGTCATAATCCGCCATACCTTTCGGTATTTTAAAGGAAAACTGAAATAAATCTATAAAAGTAAAAGGATACAACAGCCATCCCGATAATATCACATTCCTGACCAGAAACGGAAGCAGCGTGAAAATACCTGTTCCCAGGAAAAGAGCAATCTGCTTTCCCTTTTTCTCCCTGATCATCTGTACAGCGGGTTTGATCGTAAGCAGTAATATCAGCGCACCTGACAGCTTCAGGGAAACAATCCATACCCCCATGACGCTAAGAAGGGCATAGGGAACATAGGATTTTTCCCCTTTCTCCATAAGGTCAAGCCATCTGATCACCAGATAAAACACGCCAAGCACCATAAAGTAATCGGATGCCGGCGACACCATTTCATCAAATATGATCATCAGATAATAAATGCCCATAATGCGGACAAAATCGGAAAGCTGAGGTCTTTTCACCTTTCTTTCAAAAAAGCCTTCCACACAGGTCAATGCAAGAAGAAATGCCATAAATCCCGCACAGCAGTGATAGGACTGCCCTCCCAGAAAGCTGAAGCTGTACAGTGCCGACAAACAGAAAGAGGAACTGTTATAAGCCAGCCTGCTATGCAAGTTTCCGAGTCCCGGCACGATACCGTATTCCTCAATCCACCTGATACTCTGAGCATGATAAAGCCCTGTGTCATAATGAATGATTCCGGTAGCGGCTCCGTAAGCAAATAACAGGAATAAGAACAGGATAACCCCTGCTTTCACAGGGGTAATGGTAAGCCGCAAAGTATGCAGGTGTTCCAAGAACTCTTTTCGAAGTACAAATACACAAATAATACTGATTACCAGTAGAATCAGATTTGCTGACAGTGATACCTTGTGAAAAATACTGAAAAACTGGGCATAAACCGTTACCGCCACAATACCTGCATACAGGTAACTGCTTTCCTTTTCAACATGGTAACCCAGTTTTTCAGAAAGCAGCCAAAGCACAGTATATCCTGTAATATAGCAGGTAATGATCATATAAATCCATATAAGCGACACTGATACCATGCGTCAAAAGCCTCTTGTGTATAATTACTTGTTTTTCTTATTATCTTTATATTCCTTGCAACTGATTCCTGCAATTTCCCGTAAATCCGCATCCATCATCATACTTACAAGACCTTTAAAATCAACCTCTCTCTTCCAGCCAAGGGTCTTCTCCGCCTTTGCGGAATTTCCCCAAAGGAATTCCACCTCTGCAGGACGATAAAATTCGGGATTCACATCTACGAGAAGTCTGCCTGTTTCTGCATCATAGCCCTTCTCATTTACACCGGTTCCATCCCATCTGACTGTAATGCCAAGTTCTTTAAAAGCAGCTTCCACAAATTCCCTTACCGTATGGGTCTCGTTGGTTGCAAGCACATAATCACCCGGCTTGTCCTGCTGGAGCATGAGCCACATGCCTTTGACATAATCTCCTGCAAAACCCCAGTCGCGCTTGGCATTCATATTTCCGAGAGAAAGCTTCTCCTGCTTGCCCGCAATGATATTTGCAATCGCCAGGGTGATCTTTCTGGTCACAAAGTTTTCCCCACGCCT
>JBJEMT010000123.1:0-14530 GCA_051879815.1 Suilimivivens sp.
AGGGAACTGTCCGCAATGTCATTGACTTTGGCGTGTTCGTGGATATCGGCGTCCACCAGGACGGGCTGGTACACATCTCCCAGATCACCGAACGCTTCATCAAGCATCCCTTAGAGGCTGTCAGCGTAGGCGATATCGTGGATGTTCAGGTACTTGCCGTGGATGTGGCAAAGAAGAGAATCAGCCTGACGATGAGAATCAACCAGGACGGTGGAAAGAAATAAGGAAAGAAAAAGCATAATAGTGGCAGTCTGTAATGATGAAAAATTTTTTGCAGAATACCCATAAAAAGGAAATTCCTCCCGCGTATCTTAAATATGATACAAAAAGGGAGGAATTTTTTATGAGAAAGGAATTTTTAGCTGTTTTACTATCCATTGCACTTTTGACAGGGACACTGACAGGCTGCGGAAAGAGCTTAAGCGACACAGCAGCCTCCACAGCGCAAACCACGGAAACGGAATACAGCAGGGACACGGGAACCGAAGCTCCTGCGGAAATTTATGAAGAAGCTGCAGAGGCAGAACAGGAAGGCAAGTATTATCAGGAGGCTGCCGCCGAGGAAGCCAAAATAGCGGAAAACGGAAGCTATCTGGAAAGCTGTTATGATTACAATCCGGATTTCACCCAAAAAGCAAACAGTGAGGAATACAGCGAGTGGGAGGAAAAAGGATATGCTTCTGTTCTGAAAGAACCCTTATCCACTTTTTCCGCAGATGTGGATACTGCATCCTACAGCAATCTCCGCCGCTTGATCAGAGAGGGATATGATCTTGATGAACTGCCTGAAAATGCTGTCAGAATTGAGGAAATGCTGAATTATTTTTCCTATGATTACAAGGAACCCGAAGGGAGCGAACCCTTTGGAGTTACCGCCAAAATCGGGAAATGCCCATGGAATGAAGAAGCTGAGCTTGTGATGCTGGGACTGAAAACAGAGGACATCGATTATGAGAATGCCCCTGCCTCCAACCTTGTTTTTCTTCTTGATGTTTCAGGGTCCATGTACGCGGATGACAAACTGCCTCTTTTGCAGGAAGCTTTCTGTCTGCTTTCCGATAATCTTACGGAGAAAGACAGAGTTTCCATTGTTACATACGCCGGAGATGACACGGTAGTGCTTGAAGGTGTAAGCGGGGATAAGACAAAAACAATTAAGAATGCACTGATGAGCCTAGAAGCCGGTGGTGGAACTCATGGAAGCAAAGGAATTAAAACTGCCTATGAACTGGCAGAAGATAATTTTATCAAAGGCGGAAATAACAGAGTGATCCTTGCTACAGACGGCGATTTGAATATCGGGCTGACCAGTGAGGAGGAACTGGAAGAGCTGATTACAGAGAAAAAGGAATCCGGTATTTTCCTGTCAGTCCTTGGCTTTGGAACAGGAAATATCAAGGATAACAAGATGGAGACACTTGCCGATAAGGGAAACGGAAATTATGCCTATATTGATTCTCTGCGGGAGGCAAATAAGGTGCTGGTGGAAGAAATGTCTGCCACACTGCTTACCATCTGCAAAGATGTAAAGCTTCAGGTGGAATTTAATCCTGCGGTAGTTTCCGAATACCGTCTTATCGGATATGAAAACAGAGCCTTAAATAAAGAGGATTTTAATGATGATACCAAGGATGCAGGGGAAATCGGAGCAGGACACAGTGTCACTGTCCTTTATGAAGTGATTTTGAAGGAGCCCCTTTCGGATCTTTCCGATGAGGAAATTGATGATCTCAAATACAGTGATGAATACAAAAAAGAACAGGGAGAAGAAAGCATGAAAAGCTCTGCCAAAGAAAAAGAGTGGTTTACCCTGAGCATCCGCTACAAGAAACCGGCGGGTGAGGAAAGCAGCCTGCTTACCTATCCTGTAGACTATGCCAGCTATATGGAAAATCCCGACGATGATTTCAGGTTTGCCGCTGCAGTGGCAGAGTTTGGCCTGCTTGCTTCCCGCAGTGAATATCCGGAGGGAGCCTCTGTTAATAATGTGAAGAAGGTCTTGAAATCCATTGACCTTGATGATGAATATAAGGAAGAGTTTCTGGAGCTGGTAGAAGAGGTCAAATAGGCTATTGACACTGCCTGAAGCCTTTGCTATAATGCTTTCAAAGCATAGAAATTCTAACGGAAAATCATATATTCTTACTTTCTAGGAACGTATTCCGAACAGGAATACATCATCTGTTTTAGAATCCTTGCTTGATTACCCAATGAATCTACAAGAAAAGCAGGGATGGAGAGCAGACCTTTTGTCAGCTGGCTGCATATCCTGCACACTGATGAAAGGAGAAAGTTTATGAGTGCCAAAAAAAGAGAGAAAAAAACTGTAAAGACTGTTCTGCCGAAACAGACCATGTCACCACCTGTTTATCAGACCTACAAGGACAGGGTATTCCGGATGTTGTTCAGTGACAAAAAGAGACTGTTGGAACTCTACAATGCCTTGAACGGCACCGATTATGAGGATCAGGAAGAACTGACGGTGAACACGCTGGAAAATGCTATTTACATCAATATGAGGAATGATGTTTCTTTTGTCATTGACAATAGCATGAGTTTGTATGAGCACCAGTCATCTTACTGTCCCAATATGCCCCTCCGGGGACTTCTCTACTTCACAGATTTATATAAGAAGCAGTTGAAGGATATTGATCTGAGTGTCAGGAGACAGATTAAGATTCCGACTCCCTATTATATTGTTTTTTACAACGGACTTGAGCGGCAAGAGGAAGAGTTCGAACAGAGACTTTCCGAAGCTTTTGAACAGGAAGGGGAGGGCTGTATTGAACTGAAGGTGCGTGTCATCAACATCAATTTCGGACATAACAGAGAATTCCTTGAGAAATGTGAGACTCTGTACGGTTATGCCTGTTTTGTGGCAGAGATCCGAAAGAATCTTGAAATCATGGAGCTTAAGCGGGCAGTGGAGTTGGCGGTAGAAGCGTGCATTAGAAAGAATATCCTGAAGGATTTCCTGATGCAGCAGAGAGCAGAGGTGATTGCCATGTCTATCTATGAATACAATGAAGAATATGTAAGAAAATCATTCTTTGAAGATGGTGAAAAATTCGGTTATGACAGGGGTAAGACAGATGGCGAAGATAGACTCGGAAGACTGATTTCTATTTTGCTTAAGGAAAACAAACTGGAGGAAATCGGTCTGGTTTCAAATAATGAAGCAGCAAGGAAGGAATATTATAAGAAATATCATATTTAGCTTACTATTGACAAACAAATAACAATGAATTATTATGGTAAAGAATCAAATAGAGAAAAGTTCTTCGGGGCAGGGTGACCTTATCGGACAAAACAGTTCGGTAAGTATGAATTCCCAACCGGCGGTAAAGTCCGCGACCCATGCGTGACTGCTGAAATGATGAAGGCAGATGCAAATGGCTGATTTGGTGACTCTTTTGTGAGAATTCCAAAACCGACAGTATAGTCTGGATGAGAGAAGAAAGCGACTGTTTCCTGTGCAATGCAATCATGTATGAAATGTGACAGGATTAGGCAGCCGCATATGATGTTGAATGAATTGAGACCCCGAATGGTAACCGTTCGGGGTTTTGTTTTATGTCTTTCGGCAGGTTTGACCTGAAAAGGCAGCAGGCATCATCAGAGAAGAACCTTTCTGAAAACTGGCGAAAAGCCGTATTTTAGGAGGAAAAGAAAATGAGTAACGGTTTATGGTCCGCAGTCGTGGACAACGTAGTATTTGTACTGGAAGTTGTGGTAATTGCAGCAGTTTTGGTGGCAGTAGCCTATGGGGCAGAAAAGTACCTGAAAAAGAAAAACAATGATACGGAGCGCATCCTCACCACGAGGAAAATCGCGACGATCGGTGTCTTTTCAGCGATTTCAGCAATTTTAATGCTGTTTGAATTTCCACTTCCCTTTGCGCCCTCTTTTTATGAACTGGACTTCAGCGAAATCCCGGCTCTTGTGGGAACCTTTGCATTTGGACCGGTGGCGGGAGTGATGATCGAGTTCTGCAAGATTGTTTTAAAACTGTTTATCAAGGGAACCTCCACTGCATTTGTGGGAGACCTTGCCAACTTTGTGATCGGCTGCAGCTTTATCTTGCCTGCGTCTGTTATTTATATGTTTAAGAAAAGCAAGAAAAATGCCATTATTGCCTGCGTGGCAGGTACACTCTGTATGACGGTGTTTGGCTCTGCATTTAATGCCGTTTATCTTTTACCTGCTTTTTCAAAGCTTTATGGAATGCCTCTCGACATTATCGTAGGAATGGGAACAGCCATTAACGCAAACATTACCAGTGTTGTGACTCTTGTTATTTTTGCGGTAGTACCCATGAATCTGTTAAAGGGATGCAGCGTTTCCCTGATTACAATGCTGATCTACAAACCCTTAAGCCCCATTTTAAAAACAGGTGTGGTGAAGAAAGCAGAAAGGCAGAAACCTCAGGCAGAGGGAAAATAAGATACGGATAAATCGGTATGGAAAAACGGAAAGCAGATGCTGAAAAGTGTTGCTTTCCGTTTTCTTTTTGTATTGTTTAAGAGAATTTTAAGATTTATTTTCATTTGGATGAAGATTTTTTTAAAATAATACGTTATAGTAAAAAAAGATATATAAAATGGATTGACAAATACTGTATCAATTATACAATACAATGCTACATAAACATGTTAAAGGAGGATACAATGGAGGAACTGATTGAAATCCGGGATATGTGTAAAATTTATAATCCGGGTGAAAATGAAGTCCGGGCACTGGATCATGTGGACATAAAAATTAACCGAAACGAATTCGTGGCCATCATCGGGCAATCGGGATCCGGTAAATCGACACTTATGAATATGCTCGGATGTCTTGATGTGCCAACCTCGGGCAGCTACATATTGAATGGACAGGATGTCTCTCATTTGACAGATGATGAACTTTCCGACATCAGGAATAAAGAAATCGGTTTTGTCTTTCAGGGATTCAATCTGATTTCGAACCTTACGGCACTGGAAAATGTGGAACTCCCGTTAATATACAGGGGAGTGAATAAGAAAGAGCGGCTCAGACTTTCGGAAATTGCCCTTGAAAAAGTAGGATTGAAAAACAGAATGCAGCATAAACCTTCGGAAATGTCCGGCGGGCAGCAGCAGAGAGTGGCAATTGCAAGGGCCATCGCCCAGGCACCGCCCGTGATTCTGGCAGATGAGCCTACAGGAAATCTGGATTCCGGTTCCACAAAGGAAATCATGGAAATTCTGAAGGAGCTTCATAAGGAAGGAAGAACCGTTATTCTGATCACCCACGACAATGATATTGCGGCCAGGGCGAAAAGGATCATACGGATTATGGACGGCAGAATCGTGGCGGATATTGTGAATGATGCCGCGCTATAAAACAGATTCAGGAATATGAAAGTTATGCGGGAAGAGGAAAAGGAGAATCAAAATGGAAGAAAATAAGATAGAAGTGCTTCAGCAGGAAGAAGCTGCCAAGGATGAAAAGGCAAGCGGAAAGAAAAAGGAGAAGAAAGAAAAGGCCAAAAAAGAAAAGGTCAAAAAAGAGAAAAAGCCTATGGATAAGGCGAAAAAGAAAAAGATAAGAAGGATAGTCATTCTTATCGTGATTGCTGTAATTATAGTGTTTTTTGTCGTTTCCAATATGATTGCAGGCAGTCAGCCAATACCGGTAGCAACAATACCGGCGGCAAAGGGAGAAATTGAACAGACCATCAATACCAGTGGGACGGTAACTACGGACAATTCCAAAACATATTTCTCTGATGTCAATGTCAAAATCGGAAAAGTTAATGTAAGTGCCGGTGACGCTGTTAAGGCAGGGGATGTATTGATTACATATGATGAGGATTCTTTAAATAAGGAAACACAGCTGGCACAGCTGGCACTACAGTCAGAAGAGGGCAGTTATAAGAATTCTTTGCAGAGTAATAATGAAAAGCTGGGCGAACTGACAGAAGCCAATGTGAACCTGGAGGTTTTGGATCAGCAGATTGCGGATACAGAAGCCTACATAAAGAATCTTGAGAATAAAATTGCAAAGAAAAAGAGCGACCTTGCATATTTCGGAACACTGCTTCAGATTTCCCTGCTGGACTGGCAGGACAAACCGGACTCTGAAGAATATATGAATCTTCAGAAACAGATTCAGCTGAATACCTATGAGCAGAACAATAATGCGGAAATCAAAGGCTGGCAGGATGAGCTTGAAGTTTATAATGATATGCTTGCCGATTACGAGGAGTACCGTTCCGAAATGAAATCCCAGAAGAGCTCTGCGGAAGCGGGAAAGCTGACAGCAGGAGCCCAGGAAGAACTGGAAGCAAACAATCAGACAAAGGAAATCGAAGCCCAGGATAAATTGGATAATCTTGAAAACGTATCATCCGGCATTACGGCCGAGTTTGACGGCGTGGTTACGGAGATGAGTGCAGTGGAAGGCTCTACGGTGGCACAGGGTGCGCAGCTCCTTAAACTGGAAAGTACGGAGGATGTATCTGTAAAGATTTCCGTTACCAAATATGATCTTGACAAGATTGCGGTGGGACAGAAAGCCACCGTGACCATTGGCGGCAAGGAATATGAAGGAGAAGTATCAAAGATCAACAAGATGGCTGAGAAAAATTCCAGCGGTGCGGCAGTAGTAGGTACTGAGATTAAAATTTTAAATCCTGACAGTGACATATATCTTGGGGTGGAAGCCAAGGTTATCATCAGCACGGCACAGGAAAGCGATACCATTGTTGTACCGGTAAGCGCAGTGAATGTAGATATGGATGGAGAATTTATTTATGTGGTTGAGAATAATGTTCTTGTCAGAAAACCGGTGGTAACAGGAATCTCTTCGGATACTATGATTCAGATTGTAGAAGGAATTGCAGAAGGAGATCAGATGGTAACGGAAGTAACTACAGGACTTACCGAAGGCATGGCAGCTGTTGCTGTCCCTGAAAACTAAGGAGCAGAAAAATGGCACAGATTTGGGAATATATCAAGATTGCTTTGATGAATATTAAAAGCAATAAAGGACGTTCTGTTTTGACCATGCTTGGTATCATCATCGGTATTTCCTCTGTTATTATGGTCATTTCCATTGGTAACGGTGTCAGGGGGCAGGTCAATTCGGAATTGGAAGGCTTGGGAGGCGGACAGATTGCCTTTTATGTGGACAGCACCAGAAAAGATACCACGGTAACCTTTGACCAGTCCGACTTTGATGCGATCATGGAGCAGATAGATCATGTAAAGGGGGTAACGCCTTCCTTTGGAACATGGGGAACGGCAGAGGGTCCCAAAGGGGATTTTGATATCAGCATGAGCGGGGGAACCGTGGGACTTCAGTATGCCTCCACCGATCCCATTATCAAGGGAAAATATTTTTCGCAGAATGACTATGACAGCGGCAGCAATGCCTGTGTGATCACGGAGGCAAGCGCTGTGGCACTGTTTGGAACCACAGATGTTGTGGGCATGAGTTTTGACGCCACTTTCTGGGGTGTCACCCAGGAGCTTCGCGTTGTGGGAATCAGAAAGGACAATGCCTCATCCCTGATCAACATGGCGATGGGTTCAGGTACGGTAACGATTCAAGCGGAAGTGCCTCTTACTTTCATGGCAAATAAGTTTGGCTATTATATCGAAGACTTTGACCAGTTTTATGTGATTTCGGAATCCTCTGAATATTCCACGGAGGTAGCTGCCAAGGCATTGACTCTTCTTGAGAGAAGACATAACGTGCGGGGGGAAAACCAGATTATGATGGAAACCTTTACCGACTTTTCTGCACAGTTTGATACGATTCTTGGCTTTATCACCATATTTATCTCTTTTGTGGCGGCTATTTCCCTGCTGGTAGGCGGTATCGGCGTTATGAATATCATGCTGGTATCTGTAACGGAGCGAACCAGGGAAATCGGTATCAGGAAGGCACTTGGCGCAAGAACAAAGTCTATTTTGCTGCAGTTTCTGGCAGAAGCGGGTATTATTACACTGCTTGGAGGAATCATCGGAATTATTATCGGGGTAGCAGGCGCATTTGGAGTTTGCACTTTGGTGGGAGTTGTTCCTTCCGTAAAATTTGGCACTATACTGATAGCCTCTGTTTTTTCCTGTGGTGTAGGTATCTTCTTTGGTATCTATCCAGCGAGAAAAGCGGCAAAACTAAGTCCCATTGAGGCATTGCGGCACGAATAGGTGTTGCACTTTGCCGTTTTTTTAGTATAATATAGAAGAGTAGAGAGCACCTACGATAAGCAGGTGCTTTTCAAATTCATGACAACAGAAAATTTGCAGAGGCACTTTCTGTTGTGTTACAAAATAGATGCGGAGTTAATATGGAAGTAGAATTTGACGTTCAAATGACATCAGCCGATTTATATGATTATATGCTGCATCATACTTTCTCGAGTGCATCCGGCATCATCGGTGCTGTGGCAGGAGCGCTTATGGTGGTTGCGGGAGCATCCGGCGGCGGGATGATATGTCTGATTGCAGGTATCGTCGTGCTTTTGTATTTACCGGTTACCCTTTTTCTGAAATCCAAACAGCAGTTTTTGAGCAACCCTTCGTTTAAACAGCCGTTACATTTTAAAATGACGGAGGAAGGGATTGAAGTATCACAGGGTGAGGAAGTGCAGTGCCAGAAATGGGAGGATATGTATAAGGCTGTCTCTACCATGAGAAGCATTATCGTGTATACTTCGCGGGTAAATGCCTCCATTTTCCCCAAACGGGAAATGGGAGAGAAATCTTCTGCAGTGATAGAGATTATCTCAACCCATATGCCGGCAAAGAAAGTCAAAATAAGATGTTGAGCAGTTAAGTTAAAATAGAGAAACGGGTCAGGAATATGAAAGAGATAGAAAGTTTAAAGCCGGAGGATACTTATCAGCTTGGCAAAGAAATAGGAGAGAAAGCAAAACCGGGCGAGGTTTTTACTCTGATCGGTGATCTGGGAGTCGGCAAGACCGTATTTACAAAGGGACTGGCGGCGGGGCTTGGCATTACGGAGCCGGTCAACAGTCCAACCTTTACCATTTTGCAGATTTACGAGGAGGGGAGACTTCCCTTCTACCATTTTGATGTGTACCGTATCGGAGATATTTCCGAAATGGATGAGATTGGATATGAGGACTGCTTTTACGGGGAAGGTGTCTGCCTGATCGAGTGGGCGGATTTGATAGAAGAGATTCTGCCGGAAAAGTATACAAGAATCACCATTGAAAAGAACCTGGACAAGGGTTTTGATTATCGTAGAATTCTGATAGAAGAAACGGAAAGCGTAACCGGAAAGGCTTAAGATATGAAAATAATTGCACTGGACAGTTCAGGGCTGGTGGCATCGGCAGCTATTATTGAGGATGAGACCCTGATCGGAGAATATAATATTCAATACAAAAAGACACATTCCCAGACACTCCTTCCCATGTTGGACGAGTTAAAGAGGATGGTGGATCTTGATCTTGACACAGTGGATGCCATTGCACTGGCAGCAGGCCCCGGTTCCTTTACAGGCTTAAGAATCGGTTCGGCAACTGCTAAGGGGCTTGGTCTTGCAATGAACAAACCGATTATAGAAATCCCTACGTTAGATGGACTTGCCTGCAATCTGTACGGAACGGACAAGCTGGTCTGTCCTATTATGGATGCCAGAAGGAATCAGGTGTATACCGGAATATATGAGTTTACCAAAAGAGAAGGAAACCCTGTCAGCTATCAGCTTGTAAGTCTGCTTCCCCAGTGCGCGGTTTCCATAGAAGAGATTGCTATGCGGTGTAACAGCTTTTCCGGGGAAGTAATATTCCTTGGAGATGGTGTACCTGTTTACCGGGATAAGCTGTCAGAGCTGATGCAGGTGCCCTACGGTTTTGCACCGGCACATATGAACAGACAGAGAGCGGCAGCCTTCGGTATTCTGGCAGCCGAGTACTATAAAGAAGGAAAGGTTGTTAACGCCAGGGATCATGCACCGGAATATTTACGTCTCTCCCAGGCCGAACGTGAAAAAAGCGAAAAGAAAATATGATAATCAGAGAATTAACGGCAGCTGATGCACAGGCTGTCAGCAGAATAGAAGAGGCTTCTTTTTCTATGCCATGGAAGGCAAGTGACTTTCTTGCCATGGTGGAAGCAGATTATGCCCATTACTATGTGGCGGAGGTAGACGGCGAGATCGCCGGATGCTGCGGCATCCGCAACATGGCGGGCGAAGGCGAGATCACCAATGTGGTAGTGGCAGAAAAGTTCAGACAAAAGGGCATTGGGAGAAGTCTTATGGAATATATGTTAAGAGAAGCTCCCTTATTTGGAATCGGAGACTGTACCCTGGAGGTAAGGGTAAGCAACGCACCTGCCATTCATCTGTACGAAAGTCTTGGATTTAAGGGGGAAGGAGTGCGCCCCGGTTTTTATGAAAAACCCAGGGAAGATGCCCTGATTATGTGGAAAAGATAGGTAGTGCATGGAGGATTTACCACTGTTTCTTATTTTAAAATCATGTATAATGAAATAAGGACGAAGGAGGATAAACCATGCGGATTTATTTGGATGAAAATAAAAAAGAGCTTGCTGCGGTTATCTGCAATAAGTGTAAAAAGGAATTGAAAGTAGAAAACGGAATCGTGAAGGAAGGATGTTATTGCGGAAACAGCCGGTTTGGTTATTTCAGTAATAAGGACGGTATGGAATATTATTTTGACCTTTGCGAAGAATGTTATGATAAAATGATAGCAGGATTTGCCATTCCTGTAGAGATCAGGGAGGCAAAGGAGCTACTCTGAAAATTCGGATAAGGATATCCGGATAGAGGAACATGGAGGTATTATGCTGGATATTTGTTTGCTGGGTACCGGAGGAATGATGCCTCTGCCTTACCGGTGGCTGACATCCATGATGGCACGGTACAACGGACAAAGCATATTGATCGACTGTGGAGAAGGAACACAGATAGCCATGAAGGAAAAGGGCTGGAGCCCCAAACCTATCGATGTCATCTGCTTTACACACTTTCACGCAGACCATATCAGCGGACTGCCCGGTATGCTTCTCACTATGGGGAATGCAGAAAGGACAGAGCCGCTTCTTTTGGTGGGACCAAAAGGACTGGCAAAGGTGGTAGCTTCTTTGCGTATCATTGCTCCGGAGCTGCCTTTTGTGATTGACTGCCTGGAACTGACAGAAAGTGAGCACACCATTCATTTTGACGGATTTAAAATAGAGGCCTTTAAGGTAAACCACAATGTGCCCTGTTACGGATACAGTATTGTAATTGACCGAATTGGTAAATTTCAGGTTGACAGAGCAGTCGCTTTGGGAATCGAAAAGAAATACTGGAACCGTTTGCAGCGCGGAGAAATCATAGAAACGGAAAATATGACACTCGTGCCGGAAATGGTTTTGGGAGAGGCAAGGAAAGGACTTCGTGTTACTTACTGTACGGATACCCGCCCTACGGAAAACATTGTGAAGCATGCCCGGAATGCCGATCTTTTTATCTGTGAAGGCATGTATGGTGAGCCGGACAAGCTGCCTAAGGCAAAGGAAAATAAACACATGACCTTTTATGAGGCGGCAGAGCTGGCGAAAAGGGCAGCGGTTTCCAGACTGTGGCTGACGCATTACAGCCCGTCTCTGAACAGACCTGATGAATACCTGCCTGCGGCAAGAAAGATTTTTAAAGAGACGGAAACCTGTAGGGATGGTAAAACAATAGAACTTTTTTTTGAAGATGAAGAATAAACAGAGATAAAGTTATCCTGTGGCGGAAAGGAGGGAGCGCCTGTGGCTGAAAACAAAAAGAAGAAACAAAGTGCAAGCGGAATTAAGGTTCTGATCATCGGCATTGCGCTGATTGGCCTTGTGGCAGGATATTATTACTATCTTTCCAACAAAAGGCAGGAAGCGCAGGAAGAAGCTCCCGTAAAGACAACCGCAGTGCAGGAGGCACTTCTATATAATTTTGAACGCAATTACCCGCCAACCCCTAAGGAAGTGGTAAAGCTTTACGGGCAGATGACACAGTGTTTTTATAATGAAGAATATACGGAAGAAGAGTTTGTTCAGCTTGCCATGCAGATACAGAATCTGTATGATGATGAGCTGATAGCCAATAAAACGGAAAATCAGTACATAGAAGATCTGCGCTGGGATGTTAACAATCTGAAAGAGCAGGGAATCGTGATTTCCAGTTATGCCACCAGTGCAAGCACGGATGTGGACTTTTTTTCCAGGAACGGTTTTGATTTTGCAAAGCTGTATTGTACTTTTACCTTGCGAAAAGGAACTCAGCTCGGTTACAGTAATGAGGTTTTTCTGCTTCGTAAGGACAGTGACGGACATTGGAAGATTTATGGTTTTATGCTGGCAGATGATGAGGAAGAAAATTAAGATTTGAAGACAGAAGGAAGTGTAATAATGGAAAAGGATGTTTATATACTTGCCATAGAGAGTTCCTGCGACGAAACGGCAGCCGCTGTGGTAAAAAACGGGAGAAAGGTTCTTTCCAATATTATTTATTCACAGATTGCGCTGCACACGGAATATGGCGGCGTGGTTCCGGAAATTGCTTCCAGAAAGCATATTGAGAAGATTAATCAGGTGATTGAACAGGCGCTTACAGATGCACATATGGAATTAAAAGAAATGGATGCGATAGCAGTAACCTATGGCCCCGGACTTGTTGGGGCTTTACTTGTGGGTGTTTCCGCAGCGAAGGCTATCAGCTTTGCATCCGGTATTCCTCTTGTAGGCGTGCATCATATTGAAGGGCATATCAGTGCCAACTTTATAGAAAACAAGGATCTCGAGCCACCCTTTATCTGTCTGGTGGTCTCCGGAGGACACTCTCATCTGGTAGTGGTAAAGGATTACGGGGAGTATGAAATCCTGGGAAGGACAAGGGACGATGCGGCAGGAGAAGCCTTTGACAAGGTGGCAAGAGCCATCGGTCTTGGTTACCCGGGTGGCCCCAAGATTGATAAAATCTCAAAAGAGGGAAATCCCGATGCCATTCATTTCCCTCGTGCCAAGGTGGCGGAAGCAGAATATGATTTCAGCTTCAGCGGTCTGAAATCAGCGGTATTGAATTACCTGAACTCCTGCGAGATGAAAGGGGAAGAGGTAAACAGAGCGGATGTGGCAGCTTCTTTCCAGAAGGCAGTCATCGATGTGCTGGTGGAGCATTCCATGGATGCCGTGAAGCGGTACGGCTATAACAAATTTGCCATTGCAGGAGGCGTGGCTTCCAATTCCTCTTTGCGGGCAGCCTTGGAAAAAGCCTGTGTGCAGAACAATATTGAATTTTATCATCCGTCCCCTGTTTTTTGTACGGACAATGCAGCCATGATCGGAACGGCCGGTTACTATGAATTTATCAAGGGCGTGCGCAGCGGTTATGATCTCAATGCAGTGCCGAATTTAAAACTTGGTGAAAGATGATTTTCAGGAGAAGATGACCTTTTGATTTAAAAAGGATGGATGCTGGGTGATGACGGGTATGGAAAAAGAAAAAGTTCGCTGCGGGGCAGTTGTGCTTGCCGCAGGAAGCGGAAAAAGAATGCACAGTGATACGAAGAAGCAGTTTCTGCTGATTCAGGATAAGCCGGTTATTTATTATTCTCTAAGGACCTTTCAGGAGAGCTTTATCGATGAGATCGTTCTGGTGGTTTCAGAGGAAGACCTTGATTACTGTAAAAAGGAAATTGTGGAAAAATATCGTTTTACAAAGGTAAAGTATCTGACTGCCGGGGGAAAAGAACGATATCATTCCGTGGCAGCAGGTCTTAAATGCCTGCGGGATTGTGACTATGCTTTTATCCATGACGGAGCAAGACCCATGATAACGGAGGAAATCCTGAACCGTGCTTATGAGTGTGTAAAAGAAAATGATGCCTGCGTGGTGGGAATGCCTGTAAAGGATACCATTAAAATTGCGGACAGAAACGGGTTTATTGATCAGACTCCTGACAGAAATCTTGTCTGGATGATCCAGACCCCCCAGGTGTTTGCTTATCCTTTGATCAAAGAGGCCTACGATAAACTTCTGGCGGCGGAAGAAAATCTGAAAATGCAGGGAATCAACATTACGGATGACGCCATGGTGGTGGAGACACTGATGAAGCATCCTGTAAAACTGGTGGAGGGCTCTTATGAAAATATCAAGATTACTACACCGGGGGATTTGCAGATTGTAGAAAATTTCAAACGCTCAAAGCTCTGAACAAGAGATGAGATTTTCATGTAAAAACAGGGTTAAAAACAGGATAAAAATTTGTAAAAAAAATTGTAAAAAAAGTTGTTGACATTATAATCCGTATTTGCTAGAATAATCCTTGCGCTGATTCAGAGCGTGCGACATGGAGAGGTATCGAAGTGGTCATAACGAGGCGGTCTTGAAAACCGTTTGTCCGCAAGGGCGCGTGGGTTCGAATCCCACCCTCTCCGCTGGAGATACCTTCTCCGCCGAAACTTTATATTGTTTCATTATTTAGCTATGTGGAGAAGTACCCAAGATGGCTGAAGGGACACCCCTGGAAAGGGTGCAGGTCGTT
>JBJEMT010000124.1:0-14447 GCA_051879815.1 Suilimivivens sp.
CGCAGCAATGTGTTGAGCTGACGGGTACTAATCGGTCGAGGGCTTGACCACAAGAACTTGAAAGATCCGCATTGCGGACTCAGAGATACAGAGAGATTTGATATTCGGTTTTGAAGGTATGACAGATGCTTCAAAAATATATGATATGTAAAAGCAGTGGCTATAGAGGTTACTGTTTTTTTGTGTTAATTAAAAATCTTTAACTCTTTGTATGTTGGTTATTGTTTCACAAAAAAAAATGTGTTATAATTTGCTATATAATAATGACTACCCTAAGTAAACGAGGTGTAAAGGATGGATACGAATATTCTATTGGAAAATGGAACTAATGAGTTAGAAGTGTTGGAGTTTGAATTGGATGGAAATCCCTATGGAATTAATGTAGCTAAGATTAAAGAAATTATCCCATATCAGAAGGTGACTCCGGTGCCGAATGCACATCCCAGTATTGAAGGTATTTTTATGCCGCGAGATACGATGATTACGGCAATTGATTTAAAAAATTGTCTGCAGAGAGGCGTATCTTCAGAGGGTGGTCTGTTCATTATAACTAACTTCAATAAACTTGATATTGCTTTTCATGTAGATCAGGTCAGAGGTATTCACAGAGTATCATGGGAGCATATTATTAAACCGGGTGCAACAGTTTCGTCTGCGGAAGAAAGTATTTCTACCGGTATTGTCAAGGTTGAGGACAGGTTGATCATCATTCTTGATTTTGAAAAAATTGTAACAGATATTAATCCCGAGACCGGTCTGAAGGTTAGTGAGATCAATGAGCTTGGTTCAAGAAGCAGAAGCAGTGTTCCGATTCTTCTGGCTGAAGATTCCATTTTGTTGAACAGGCTTATTGTTGATTCTTTGAAAAAAGCCGGATATGATAATCTGATACATACCTGTGATGGGCAGGAAGCGTGGGACGTTATTTGTGAGTGTAAGAAAATGGGTACTTTAAAGGAAAATGTTCAGTGTATTATCACAGATATCGAAATGCCTATGATGGATGGACACAGATTGACGAAGCTTGTTAAATCTGATGATGAAACTAAAAATATTCCGGTTGTTATTTTCTCATCACTGGTCAATGATGAAATGAGAAGAAAAGGAGAAGCTTTGGGAGCTGATGCACAGTTATCCAAGCCTGAGATAGGTAATCTTGTTAAAGTAATAGATAGTTTAGTACGTTAATCTGATTTGGAATAAGGAAGTGTGGGAGCCGGAGTTTTTCCGGCTCTTATTTTTAAGAATAGAAAGTGGAGAATTCTATGATATCAGAGATGAAAAAAAAGGTAACTGATGCTGATCTTGTACTTGTAGGTATTGGCGAGGAATTTGAAATAAAAGAGACAGGAACTGAAAAGAATAAAGCCAAGGATGCGGTTTTAAAAAGAAAACAATGCTATAATCAGCTTAAAAAATTACTTGAAAGCAAAAATTATTTTATTATAAGTCTTTGCATGGATGGAATCATTCATGAAGCAGGATTTGATGAGGACAGAATAGTGGAACCATGCGGTACCTATACGAAACTGCAATGCAGTGATAAGTGTACTGCTGATATCTATGAACCGGATCCTATTCTAAAAGAAAAAATTCAGAAGATGATAGAAGGTGAATATGTTGAAAAAGAATTGGCACTGCCTTTATGCCCAAGATGTGGTAAGACTCTTGCTTTTAACAACATCCTGACTGAAAATTATGCGGAAGAAGGTTATCTTGATAAGTGGCAGCTTTATAAAAAATGGCTTCAGGGAACAGTAAATCGTAAAATTTGTGTGCTGGAACTTGGTGTTGGTATGCGTTTTCCTACGGTTATCAGGTGGCCTTTTGAAAAGGTGATATACTATAATCAGAAAGCATCGTTTTTCAGAGTACATAGTAAATTATATCAGACTACAGCAAAAATCAGTGAAAGAAGTGTAGGAATACAGTCTGATCCTATGGATTTTTTAAATGAATTGTGTAATGAAGAATAGTATGTTAAACTAAAAGCGAAATGAGTGAAAGTGGGGAAAAGGTATGTCCACAGATGAGGAATATTTAGACAATCTTTTAAAATCCATGGAAGAGAATCTACCGGAAAAGACGGTTTTTACTGATATTATGCCGGAAGAAGACCTGCATGAAAATCCGAATGAAAATCCGAATGAAAATCCGAATGAAGATCCGGATGAGGAATCGCAAGAAGAAATTCATGAAGAATTGCATAATGAACTGCCTGAGGAACAGGAAGAAAAGTCGGAAGTAAATGCTGCTTTTACAGAAGATGAAAAGTGGAAGGAAAGTCTTGATGAATTGCTTGCTGCTGCTGAATTAACAGTGGAAGATTCTGACCAAAATTCAGATACGGAAAATAATACAGAAAAAGAAGAATTAAATAGTGCGTTTGATGCAATTGAGAGTAATACAGGTGTGCCTGATTCGGATATGCTTGCAGATATGTTGGACAATATGGATGTAACGCAGCTTATTGACGGCATGGACAGCACAGATGAGGATTTGGCAGAAATCAATGATTTGCTTAAAAAATCGGATAATAATGAAAGTATCGATACTCCAGAGGATGAAGATGTTATGGCCCTTCTTGACAGTATAAGGGAAGAAGATGCCGGTTCTGCGGAGGCGGAAGATGTTTCCGGGGATAAGAAGAAAAAAGGGCTTTCCTCTTTGTTTACCAAAAAGAAAAAATCTGAAAAAAAAGAGGACAAAAAAGAAAAAAAAGATAAAACAGACAAAACAGATAAACCTAAGGGTTTTTTTGAAAATTTATTCGAGCAGTTGACTAGAGAGGAAGAAGAACCGGAAGAAGAGAAACTGAGTGAAAATGAGGAAATCCTGAAGGAGCTGGAATCAGAAGATAAAGCGAAAACAGCCGCGAAAAAGGGTAAAAAGGAAAAAAAGAAGAAAGAGAAGAAAAGTAAAAAAGGGAAAAAAGACGGTAACGCTTCTGCAGAAGAAGATGAAGGAGCAGAAGAAAACGTAGATAAAAAGGGAAAGAAAAAAAAGCCGAAGAAAGAAAAAAAGAAAAAAGAAAAAAAGGAAGAACCCAAAGAAAAACCTGTTAAAATATTAAGCAGGAAGGCACTTTTTTCCCTGATTGCGTTCTGCGCTACCATTATTGCGGCGATAGTACTCCTTAGTATTTTTTTGCCTGATTATTCAGATAAGAAGAATGCAAGAAATGCTTTTTATGCAGGAGATTACAGTGAGGTTTACGAACTTTTGTACGGGAAGAATCTGAATCGGAGTGATGAGCTTATTTTTAACCGGGCGAATGTTGTGTTAAAACTTCAAAGAAGGCTGGATTCTTATGAAATTAATAAGAAAACCGGGAAAGAGGCAGAAGCGCTGGATGCTTTACTGCAAGGTGTTCTGAAATATGAAGAATTGAATGCGGGCGAAACGTATGGTGCATCGGATGAACTGATGGCTCTTTACTGGCAGATATTGGATCACTTGAGTGATGATTATGGAATTAGCGAAGAAGAGGCCATAGAAATCAATACATATGACAGTAACGCTTACAGTCAGACCGTATATTCCATTATAAATGGAGAAAATACTTTAGAAATTTCTTCAGAAGAGGATGCGATAGCAATCCTTGAGGATATCTTGCCGGAGGAAGAAGATATTATTCAGACAGAGCAGTAATCAGAAAAAGAATTTAAAAACAGACAGCATGGAGGACATAAGAGAATGACGGCTATTATTGATTATGATGCAGGTAACATCAGAAGTGTGGAAAAAGCATTACAGGCACTTTCCGATGAGGCTGTTGTCACCAGGGACAGAGACACTATTTTAAAAGCAGACAGAGTAATTCTTCCGGGAGTTGGAGCTTTTGGCGATGCTATGGACAAGATCAGAGGATACGGTCTTGAAGAGGTGATCAGGGAGGTAGTCGCAAATAAAACCCCTTTTCTGGGGATTTGTCTCGGATTGCAGCTACTGTTTGAGAGAAGCGATGAGAGTGACGGTGCTATAGGACTTGGACTTTTAAAAGGAGAAATTCTGCGTATTCCTGATGCACCGGGACTTAAAATTCCCCATATAGGCTGGAATTCTCTGACCTATCCCAATAAAGGGAAGCTTTTTCAGGGAATACCTGAAAATTCCTATGTTTATTTTGTACATTCCTATTATCTGAAGGCTTCAGATGAAAGCATTGTTACGGCAGCTACAGAATATGGAACTACCATTCATGCTTCTGTGGAAAAGGACAACATTTTTGCATGTCAGTTTCACCCTGAGAAGAGTTCTGAAGTAGGGCTTACTATTTTAAAGAATTTTATTGCTATGAAAAGGGAGGACTAGAGCATGCACACCAAAAGAATAATCCCTTGTCTGGATGTAAACAACGGAAGAGTGGTAAAGGGGACTAATTTTGTGAATTTAAGAGATGCCGGTGACCCCATAGAAGTTGGCAGGATGTATGACAGGGCAGGGGCAGATGAACTGGTATTTCTGGATATTACAGCCTCCTCTGATGCAAGAAATATTAAGGCAGAGCTGGTAAGAAGGGTGGCGGAAACCATATTTATTCCTTTTACGGTTGGAGGCGGTATCAGATCTGTGGATGATTTTAAAATGATTCTTCGAGAAGGTGCAGATAAAGTGGCAGTAAATTCAGCTGCTATCATGAATCCGAATCTGATCAGCGAAGCAGCCGAGAAATTTGGAAGTCAGTGCGTGGTGGTTGCCATTGATGCCAAAAGACGCGCTGATGGAGGATGGAATATTTTTAAGAATGGCGGCCGCGTGGATATGGGAATCGATGCCATAGAATGGGCAATGAAGGCTGAAAAGCTGGGGGCAGGAGAGATTCTTCTGACCAGTATGGATTGTGACGGTACCAAGGCTGGCTACGATATTGAACTTACAAGAAGAGTGGCGGAAAGCGTTTCCATTCCGGTCATTGCCTCAGGCGGTGCAGGTACAAAGGAGCATTTTTACGAGGCTTTAACAGAAGGGAAGGCTGAGGCTGCTCTTGCTGCTTCGTTATTCCATTATAAAGAGCTGGAAATTAATGAGGTAAAGAAGTATTTGCAGGACAAAGGAGTTTCCGTAAGAATATAGAATTTGCCGGGAAATAAAAGGCAGTACAGGAAGCAAAAGATAAAGAAGGTATTTGATTATGGCAATGATTACAAATGACTGGCTGGATACCATAAAAGGTGAGTTTGCAAAGCCTTACTATAAAGAATTGTATCAATTTGTGCTAAAAGAATACAATACTCATGTGATATATCCGCCTGCAGATGATATTTTTAATGCACTTCATTTTACTCCTTTGAGTAAAGTAAAGGTAGTAATACTTGGGCAGGATCCTTATCATAATGAACATCAGGCACATGGCTTGAGTTTTTCCGTGCTGCCGGATCAGCCGGAGATTCCCCCTTCTCTTCAAAATATATATCAGGAGCTTAAGGATGACCTTGGCTGTTATATTCCTAATAATGGATATTTAAAGAAATGGGCAGATCAGGGAGTATTGATGTTGAACACGGTTCTTACAGTTCGTGCTCATCAGGCGAATTCCCATCAGGGAAAAGGTTGGGAACAGTTTACTGATGCCATTATTAACGCAGTAAATGCACAGGACAGGCCTGTTGTATATCTGCTCTGGGGAAGACCGGCACAGAGCAAGATTCCCATGCTGACGAATCCGAAGCATCTGATCTTAAAAGCACCTCATCCCAGTCCTTTGTCGGCTTACAGGGGCTTCTTTGGCTGTAAACATTTCAGTCAGACAAATGAGTTTCTGCAAAATCATGGCATTGAGCCTGTTGATTGGCAGATTGAAAATATATAGTGAGAAAGTTTTATCAGTAATATCAGGCTGATTGAAAAATATCGTGTTGACAAGAGAACGACATTGTATTATAGTGTTCCTGAAAAGAACCACTAAAACAATGCCGTTTTTGTTTATGATAATAGAAAGTTTGCGCACCGACTTTTAGAATATTATGCAGTGAGGCAGTCATGGAAGAAAATACAGTACTTGACAAATTGGGATTGTTCGGACTTACCAGACAGGAGGCAGCTATTTATCTTTGCCTGTACCGTAACGGGGAACTTACCGGTTATGAGGTGGCTAAGTATACCGGTATATCAAGGTCTAATGTTTACAGCGGACTTTCCGGACTCACAGATAAGGGAGCAGCCTATCTGGAGGAAGGAAATGCCAGTAAATACATAGCAGTTCCTATAGAAAATTTTTGTGAAAATAAGATCAGAAGTCTGAACAGGGAAAAAGAATACCTGATAGAAAATATTCCGGTGATGAAAGAAAAGGAAATTGGTTATATTACCATTACCGGAAGCAGAAATATATGGAACAAAATCATTGATATGATAAAGGAAGCAGAGAAGAGAATTTATTTTTCGGCATCTTTGTCTGTGATAGAAGAACTTAAGGATGAGTTCCTTACGGTTATCGACAGGAAGATCAAGCTGGTATTTATAACGGACGGGATGCCAAAGGAAAAAGAATTTGTGAATGATGCCATTTGCTATATAGGAAGTACCAGAGAAAATAATATCAGACTGATCATTGATTCGGAATATGCGCTTACCGGAGAACTGACAGGGAAAAAGGATGATACCTGCCTTTATACGGGACAGGAGAATTTTATAAAAGTATTTAAAGAGGCATTGAGAAATGAAATAAAGCTGATCGAGCTTACGGAAGGAGAAAGACAGAAATGAGTAAGGTACCATTTGTCACAAAAGAAAAGGTGGACGAGATAATAAAAACATATCCCACACCCTTTCATATTTATGATGAGAAAGGAATCAGGGAAAATGCGAAAGCTGTGAAGGAAGCTTTTGCATGGAATCCCGGATTTAAGGAATATTTTGCAGTTAAGGCAACCCCCAATCCCTGCCTGATCCAAATCTTAAGAGAGTATGGCTGCGGCTGCGACTGTTCTTCCATGACAGAGTTGATGCTCAGTAAGGCTATGGATGTACCGGGAAGTGATATCATGTTTTCTTCCAATGATACGCCTGCGGAAGAATACGCCTATGCAGCAAAAATCGGTGCAATCATTAATCTGGATGATATCACACATATTGATTTTGTAGAGAATATTCTTGGAAAACTTCCGGAAACCATGAGCTGCCGGTTTAATCCCGGAGGCGTATTCCAGATGAGCAACGGAATCATGGACAACCCCGGTGATGCCAAATATGGTTTCACCACCGAGCAGATGTTTGAAGGCTTTCGCATTTTAAAAGAAAAGGGCGTAAAAAATTTTGGTATCCATGCTTTTCTTGCAAGCAATACAGTAACCAATGAATATTATCCCATGCTTGCAAAGCAGCTTTTTGAACTGGCCGTAAAGCTGGAGAAAGAGACAGGAGCCGACATTAAATTCATCAATCTTTCAGGCGGTGTAGGAATTCCCTATAAACCGGATCAGGAACCAAATGATATCAGAGTGATCGGTGAGGGTGTCCGCAGGGTTTATGAAGAGGTACTGGCGCCTGCCGGAATGGGTGATATTGCGATTTATACGGAAATGGGACGTTTTATGCTGGGACCTTACGGGCAGCTTGTTACTACAGCCATTCATGAAAAGCATACTCATAAAGAGTACATCGGAGTCGATGCCTGTGCAGTGAATCTTATGCGCCCTGCCATGTATGGAGCCTATCATCATATTACTGTTCTTGGAAAAGAAGATGAGGCATGCGGCTATAAATATGATGTGACCGGTTCCCTTTGCGAAAACAATGATAAGTTCGCTGTAGACAGAATGCTGCCGAAGATAGAAATGGGAGATTACCTTGTCATTCATGATACCGGTGCCCACGGATATGCTATGGGTTATAATTACAACGGAAAACTGAAATCCGCAGAGCTTCTTTTAAAGGAAGACGGCAGCGTGGAACTGATCAGAAGGGCAGAAACGCCAAAGGATTACTTTGCAACACTGGATTGTCTGCCGATATACGATAAAATAGACTTTAATTCTTAAAAAGAAAAACTTGTCAATAACAGCCGGATATGCTATTATAATATTCGGCTGTTGTTGAAAGCACAGCCGAACATAGATTAGCCGGCGTGTCGGAATGGCAGACGAGGCAGACTCAAAATCTGTTGTGGGCAACCACGTGCGGGTTCAAGTCCCGCCGCCGGCAGTAAGTAAAAAAGCTTGGTATCTGGAATCAGGTATTAAGCTTTTTTGCTTGACTAAGGCTGTAAATATTGATACAATAAATATAACAAATTAACGTTGAATTGAATCGTTGCCGCAATGGAATGGCAAGACCAGGTTTCATAAATTAATCACCAAGTTAAATAATTTGTAAGGATTAATTTATGAAATCTGGTTTTTTCATTATAAACAAAGAAAGGAGCGGAAAAGATATGAAATTATTTCAAAATCTATTTGGAAAAAATGATGTAATAAAGTTAGCAGCACCAGCCAAAGGAAAACTTGTCAGTATTAAAGAGGTAAGCGATTCTACCTTTAGTGAAGAAATCCTTGGAAAAGGTGTTGCAATCATACCCTCTGAAGGGAAAATCTGTGCTCCGGCTGCGGGGACAGTTACTACCATATTCCCTACAGGCCATGCCGCTGCCGTAACAACAGATGAAGGGGCTGAGGTATTGATACATATAGGACTTGATACGGTAAAACTGGGCGGAAAACATTTTACAATAATTGCTGAGGAAGGCCAGAAAGTCAATACCGGAGATTTGCTGATAGAAGCTGACTTGGAACAGATCAAAGAGGAAGGTTATGACATTATAACCCCCATTGTTATTTGTAATTCGGATGCGTTTTCTGAGATCACGCCTGAAAGCCTTGGTGATGTTGCAAGGGGAGATGTCATTATCACATTAAAGAAATAGGACAGGAGGCATTTCTTTGAAAAAATATATTGGGAAAAGTGTATTAAAGGGTGTTGCAGTAGGGAAAATCTATCTCTACAAAAAGCAAAGTCATGAAACAGTTAAAACAGTGATTTCAGATAGCATTGCTGAAAAAAAGCGCTTTGAGAATGCTGTCGAAACAGCAAAAAATCAGCTTTCAGCTTTATATGAAAATGCATTGAAAAAGCTGGGTGAAGAACATGCCATGATTTTTGATGTTCATAAGATGATGTTGGAGGATGCGGATTTTCAGGGTGCTGTGACAGCTGTTATAGACGAAGGTTTTAATGCAGAATATGCAGTCAGTGTTGCCGAAGAACAGTTTGCACAGATGTTTGCGTCCATGGATGATGAATATATGAAAGCAAGAGCGGCGGATATCAGAGATATTTCAGGGAGAGTCATTGATATTCTTGCAGGGGCCGGTGAAGACATGATTCAGACAGAGGAACCGGTTATTGTCGTGGCAGAAGATTTAACGCCCAGTGAAACCGTAAAAATGGATAAGAGTAAAATTTTGGCATTCGTCACAGTAAAGGGGTCTTCCAATTCTCATACGGCTATTCTGGCAAAAAGCATGAATCTGCCTTCCCTGGTCAGTACGCAGATAGAACTGAGTAAAGAACTGGATGGGAAGACAGCCGTAGTGGATGGTTTCAACGGAGAATTTATTGTAGAACCGAAAAAAGATGTATTGATGGAAATGATGAGCCGGAGAAATCAATGGGTTGCAGATCAGGAAGCATTGGCTCAGTTGAAAGGAAAAGAAAATATTACAAAAGACGGCAGGAAGATCAATATCTACGCCAATATCGGGAAAGTGAAGGATGTAGATGATGTGCTTGAGGCAGATGCAGGAGGAATCGGACTGTTTCGAAGCGAGTTTTTGTATCTGGGACGGGATGATTTTCCGACAGAAGAAGAACAGTTCAAAAGTTATAAGGCTGTACTTGAAAAAATGAACGGCAGAAAGGTCATTATCAGGACTCTTGATATTGGCGCCGACAAAAAGGCAGATTATTTTCATCTGGAACCGGAAGAGAATCCTGCCATGGGATACCGGGCAATCAGAATCTGCCTGGACCGTCCGGAAATCTTTATGACCCAGCTTCGCGCCATATACAGGGCTTCTGCTTACGGAACGGCAGCCGTTATGTTTCCCATGATCATATCGGTGGATGAAATCAGGCAGATTAAAGAAATCGTGGAACAGGTGAAAAAGGATTTGAAAAAAGAAGGATATCCCATAGGTGAAGTGGAGCTTGGTATTATGGTGGAGACACCGGCTGCTGCTGTTATCTCTGATGAACTGGCAAAGGAAGTGGATTTCTTCAGCATAGGAACCAATGATCTGACACAATATACATTGGCAGTCGACAGACAGAATCAGAAGCTGGAAAGTACCTGCGATACTCATCATCCTGCCATTTTGAGACTGATAGAAATGACGGTGAAAAACGGTCATCAAGAAGGTATCTGGGTAGGCATCTGTGGTGAACTGGCAGGAGATACGGATCTGACTCGTACTTTCCTTGATATGGGGGTGGATGAACTTAGTGTATCAGCTTCCCATGTATTAAAGGTTCGTAAAGCAGTACGGGAAATTTCATAAAATATTATACAGTAATAATATGGAGGTGAGATGCGGAATGAAAGAATTTAAACAGGTAATTAAGGATCCGGTAGGATTGCATGCAAGACCGGCAGGACTTCTGGTAAAACAGGCAACAGCTTTTAAAAGCAAAATTACCATAAGTGGTAACGGAAAAAGTGCAGATGGAAAGAAACTGCTTATGCTTATGGGACTTGGAATTAAGCAGGGAATGGAAGTGACCTGCCAGATAGAAGGTGAAGATGAAGTTGCAGCCTTAGAAGCAATACAAAAATTTTTTGAAGAGAACTTATAGGGGAAGAGTTACAAATAATTTATGATGTTCATGGGGTAAAGTCCATAGAATATAATGAAAAGATCAGTTCTGAGCTAGGGTGGAACTGACAAATAATGATTAAGGGGGTAAAACATATGATGAAATATTTACAAAAGCTTGGTAAATCTCTGATGCTTCCAGTAGCATGTCTGCCGGTTGCAGGTATTATGCTGGGTCTTGGATATTGGATCGATCCGGCAGGCTGGGGAAGCGGAAATGTGATTGCAGCTTTCCTGTGTAAGGCAGGTTCCGCACTGATTGATAATATGGCGCTTCTGTTTGTTATCGGTGTAGCTGTTGGAATGGCGGATGATCATGATGGAACCTCTGCTTTGGCTGGTTTGGTATCCTATCTGATGGTTACCACATTGTTATCGCCCGGTGCAGTTGCAATGTTTACGGGAGCGGAAGCAAATGTGGCATTCTCCAAAATTTCAGGCAATCAGTTTATCGGTATTCTGACCGGTCTTATCGGAGCTGCTTGTTACAATAAGTTCAGGAATACAAAACTGCCGGATGCTTTGTCTTTCTTCAGTGGCAAGAGAAGCGTTGCCATTGTAACGGCGGGAGTAACGATTCTTGTAAGCCTGTTGTTATTCTTTATATGGCCTGTCCTGTATGGCGGACTGGTAGCGTTTGGTACGGCTGTGTCTGCTACGGGAGCAGTCGGTGTAGGACTTTACGGTTTCTTTAACAGACTGTTGATTCCGTTTGGTCTGCATCACGCACTGAATTCTGTTTTCTGGTTCGATGCCATTGGTATTGCTGATCTTTATAAATTCTGGGGTATGGGTGGATATGATACATCAGCAGCTGTAATCGGTGAAACAGGGCAGTATATGACAGGTTTCTTCCCGGTAATGATGTTTGGTGTTCCTGCAGGTGCACTTGCAATGTATCATACTGCTAAGACAGAGAAAAAGAAGGTAGCAGCCGGCTTACTGGGTGCTGCATCTCTTTGCTCCTTCTTAACAGGCGTTACAGAGCCTTTTGAACTCGCATTTATGTTCCTTTCACCTGTATTATATGTGATTCATGCATTACTCACAGGTATTGTCTGTGCAATCTGTGCACTGCTTCCTGTAAGGGCAGGATTTACTTTCAGCGGCGGTTTTATTGACTGGGTTCTGTGTGCAAAACTTCCGGCAGCGCTGAATACATGGCTGATCATTCCCATCGGATTGGTAGTAGCCGTTATCTATTACGTTGTATTCCGTTATGTGATCGTGAAATTTGATCTGAAGACACCGGGAAGAGAGGATGATGATGTAGAGGCAGAGAAGAAGATTGTTCTTTCAAATGATAACTTTACAGAAGTTGCAAAACTGGTGCTTGAAGGTCTCGGCGGAAAAGAAAATGTTACCTCCCTTGATAACTGTGTAACAAGACTCCGTTTGGAAGTAAAGGACTACACAAAGGTTGATGAGAAGAAAATCAAATCGGCAGGTATTGCTGGTGTTATGAGACCCAGTAAGACATCTGTTCAGGTAATTGTAGGAACAAAAGTACAGTTTGTTGCAGATGAAATGAAGAAAATGTTATAAGGTATTATAGGTAAGTAATAATACCGAAACCCCTAGCAGATCGGAGGTCCTTCGGGACCTCCGGTATTTTTATCAATGGATTGAGGAGGATTAAAATATGAAGATAATCAGAGCTAAAGATTATAACGATATGAGCAGAAAAGCAGCCAATATTATATCCGCCCAGATAATTATGAAACCTAATTGTGTATTGGGACTGGCAACCGGTTCCACACCCATTGGAACCTATGCACAGCTTGTAGAATGGTATAAAAAAGGTGATTTGGATTTTTCCGAAGTAACGACGGTAAATCTGGATGAATATAAAGGTTTGACCAGAGATAATGAGCAGAGCTATTACTATTTTATGAATGACAATCTGTTTAGTAAGGTCAATATCAGGCTGGAGAGAACTTTCCTTCCGGATGGAACGGAACCGGATAGTGATAAGGCGTGTGCTGATTATAATAAGATAATTGCGGATGTGGGAGGTGTTGATTTGCAGCTATTAGGTCTTGGACATAATGGTCATATTGGTTTTAATGAACCGGGGATGGCTTTTGAAGCAGAAACACACTGTGTCAATCTGACAGAGTCAACGATGAAGGCAAATCAGAGATTCTTTGCATCCATGGCAGATGTGCCAAGACAGGCATATACTATGGGAATCAAGACGATCATGCAGGCAAAAAAAATACTGGTTGTAGTCAGTGGAGAAGATAAGGCAGCTATTGTAAAAGAAGCTTTTTTCGGACCGATCACACCTAAAGTACAGGCTTCCGTGCTGCAGCTTCACAATGATGTTACCGTTGTTGCGGATGAAGCAGCATTGGCTCTTGTAAAATAAAAAAATTTTTCCTGAAGGGAGAATAAAATTTTATGATTATAAAAAATTCCAGTGTTTATACTGAAGATGGAAGGTTCCTGATCCGGGATATTTATATAGAAGATGATCATTTTGTGGACAGTGATCAGCAGGTAAGTGATAAAACAGAGATAGACGGGACAGGCTGCTATGCCATACCGGGACTTACCGATATTCATTTTCATGGCTGTATGGGACATGATTTCTGCGATGGAACAAGAGAGGCAATTGATGCCATGGCAGCTTATGAAGCCTCTGTGGGAGTGACAAATATTGTACCGGCTACCATGACTCTTGATGAAGATACGCTTTTCAAAATCGGTAAAGCAGCAAAAGCATACAGGGAAGAAGGAAGTTTGACCAAAAGAGCCAGACTTTGCGGAATTAATATGGAAGGTCCATTTGTATCACCTGAAAAAAAAGGCGCGCAGAACGGAGACTATATAAGAAAGCCTGATATCGCCATGTTTGACAGGTTAAATGAAGCTTCCGGACATATGGTAAAGCTGATCGCCATTGCACCGGAAGTTGACGGCGCCATGGAGTTCATTGAGAAAAAGCATAATGATGTGATGATTTCACTGGCACATACTGCTGCGGACTATGATACTGCCATTCGTGCATTTGAGAAAGGTGCCAGCCATGTGACACATCTTTATAATGCAATGAATCCTTATACTCATAGAGCCCCGGGGCTGATAGGAGCAGCAGCTGACACGCAGAAGGCGGAAGTAGAACTGATTTGTGACGGTGTGCATATCCATCCGGCGGCGGTGAGAACTACTTTTAAAATATTCGGTGATGACCGTATTATCCTGATCAGTGACAGTATGATGGCTGCCGGCCTTGAGGACGGTGATTACTCTCTGGGCGGGCAGGCGGTAAAAGTGATGGGAAACCTGGCTACCCTGAAGGATGGAACTATAGCAGGTTCTGTGACCAATCTGATGGACTGCATGAGAACAGCTGTGCTTAAAATGGGAATTCCGATGGAACAAGCGGTGAAATGTGCAGCGGTAAATCCGGCAAAAAGCGTAGGAATCTATGACAGATACGGGAGTATCTCTCCGCTGAAAAAGGCAAATGTAGTTTTATTGAAAAAAGAAGATCTTGCTTTGAAACATGTAATTTTAGAAGGAGATTTATTATAAGTGCCTTGTAAATAACCGGTGACTTTAGTGATTTACTTTAGAACCGTTTTAGTGTATATTTATTAAGGTGAGCTGTAGGAAGACATTGCAGTGAGG
>JBJEMT010000125.1:0-3465 GCA_051879815.1 Suilimivivens sp.
CATTCAGCATACCGAGCATAACTTCAGAATCCACAAGATTCTTGTCACAGCCCAGGGATACAAATAGTATATTCATATATAGGTACCTTTCTATATATAGTTAAACAGCGGCCATTTTACCGGCCGCCTTATCATTATTCCTCATCAGAAAGAATCTTGATTTTTCCTTGATTCAGTTCTTCCACAGCAATGGATAAGGGCTTGCTGTCCTTTACATTTACCAGCGGTTCATCTCCTGCGATGATCTGTCTTGCACGCTTTGAAGTTGCCATAACAATGGAATATCTGCTGTTTACAACAGGAGCCTCTCCGGGTTCAACCTCACTGTTTACTACTTTCATTAAATCTGAATAAGATGGATGTAACATAATTTTCTCCTTTCCTTAACGGCAGCCTATTTTACAAAGGCTTCCAGTTCCTTTCGCATTTTATAAATAAATTCCTGATTTCTTGCAGGTGTTTCATGCGCTGCAAGAATCAGTCCGTGCATTTCTTCCACACATTCTTCCAGTTTGTCATTGATCACAATGAAATCATAATTTTCGATACCTTCAGCTTCTTCTGCGGCACGCTGTAACCGCTTATCAATCACTTCAGGTGTTTCGGTTCCCCTTCCTTCAAGGCGCCGCTTAAGCTCCTCTGCACTTGGCGGCATCACAAAGAGTAAAAGTGCTGTCGGAAACTGTTCCTTCACCTTCAGAGCTCCCTGAATTTCGATTTCCAGGATAACATCCTTTCCCTTTTCCAGCTGTTTTTCCACATATTCCCTGGGAGTTCCGTAATAGTTATCACAATAGCATGCATACTCTATGAAACCCTGCTCTTCTATTTTTTTTTCAAACTTCTCTTTGCTTACAAAAAAGTACTCTTTTCCATCCGTCTCACCAGGTCTTGGATTTCTGGTAGTCATGGAAACCGACAGTGCATAATTGTCATAGGAATGCACCAGCTGTTTCATCAGTGTTCCTTTACCGGCTCCCGAAAAACCGGAAACCACAATCAATATTCCCTTACGTTTCATCTTTCTCTTTACCTTCTGTCTGTGCTCTCTGGGCAATGGTTTCCGGCAGTAATGCGGACAGCACCAACTGACTGTTTTCCATTACCAGAACAGCCTTTGTTTTTCTTCCCTGGGTGGCATCAATCGCGCTGCCATCTTCCTTCGCATGCTGTACCATACGCTTGACAGGCGCAGAATCCGGACTTACGATTGCGATGATCTTACCGGCATTTACAATATTTCCAAAACCTATATGAATCAGTTTATTCAATGTTATCCCCACTATTCGATATTCTGAATCTGTTCTCTTACCTTTTCAATCTCTGTCTTCAGCTCTATGGCATGATTGGAAATCTCAAGATCATTTGACTTGGAAAGGATTGTATTTGCTTCTCTGTTCATTTCCTGTGCAATAAAATCCAGTTTGCGTCCGATACTGCCGCCGGCAATCAGTGTATTCCTTGTTGTTTCAATGTGACTGCGCAGACGGACAAGCTCCTCATCCACACATACCTTATCCGCAAAAATCGTCACTTCCATGAGAAGTCTGTTTTCGTCTACCTGAGTATCCTCCAGAAGTTCCTTTACTTTCTCCTCAAGTCTCTGTCTGTATTCCGCAATAATCTGTGGAGAACGTTCCGTAATAAATTCCACATCCTTAAGCATACCGTCAAGCTTTCCGATCAGATCATCCCGAAGATGCTCACCTTCCCTGATTCTGGTTTCAACAAAGCCTTCCGAAGCGCCTTTGATTGCCTTATCCAGAAGCTGCCAGAGTTCTTCTTCATCAATGGTCTGTTCTTCCATGGTAAAAATCTCCGGAAATCTCGCAAGACTTGATACTCTTACATCATTGTCAAGAGAAAAATCCTCTGCCATTTTATTCAGATAAGTCATATATTCTGCTGCAAGCTCTTTATTGTACTTTACACATACATTGGACTCCGTAAAATCCTCATAAGTGATAAAGATATCAACTTTTCCCCTCTGGATATAGTTTTTCAGTTCACTTCTGATAGCAGCCTCAAAAAAATTCAGTTTCTTTGGCATTTTGATATTAACATCCAGATACCTGTGATTTACGGATTTCATCTCCACCGTAATCTTTCGGTCACCTTCCTGCACTTCGCATCTGCCAAAGCCGGTCATGCTTTTAATCATGCTATTACTCCTTTGTACCTTCAACTTAAATACGCAATTTCCCCCTGTCTGCGTATTCCATAATATTATAGGCTAAGTATAGAAAAACGTCAAGGTTTGCTTGAGATAAATGCAAATATGAGATACAATAGAAAACATGAAATTCTTCACGGAAACGGAGTGAAAAAAATGGCATTTGACGGAATCACAGTGGCTGCCGTTGTAAAAGAATTAAAAGAAAATCTGTCCGGCGGACGCATCTATAAAATTGCCCAGCCGGAAAGCGACGAGCTGCTGCTTACCATAAAAACTACAGACGGAGGTCAGAAAAGGCTTTTCCTCTCAGCAGAGGCGTCTCTTCCTCTTATTTATCTTACAGAAACCAATAAGCCAAGCCCCATAACTGCACCGGGCTTCTGCATGCTGCTTAGAAAACATTTGCAAAACGGCAGAATCACGGATATTACCCAGCCAGGACTCGAAAGGATCATACAGATTCACATAGAGCACCTGAACGAAATGGGAGATCTCTGCAAAAAGAGGCTGGTAATTGAGATCATGGGAAAACACAGTAATATCATCTTCATCAATGAGGATAATATGATCATTGACAGTATCAAGCATATTTCTGGCATGGTAAGTTCCGTCAGAGAGGTGCTTCCCGGCAGGAATTATTTTATTCCCTTAACACAGGATAAAGGAGATCCTCTTACTGCTTCTTTTGACAGCTTTAAAAATCTCCTTACAGGAAAGGCTATGCCTGTTTTTAAGGCGCTTTATTCCTCTTATACCGGATTATCGCCTGTGGCTGCCCATGAAATCTGTGCGCAGGCAGATATTGACGGTGACAGCTCTACTGCTGTTTTTACAGAAGCTCCTGAGGGAGAAGCACAGTTTGCAAGGCTGTATCAGGTTTTTGATGCTGTCATGAACAGAGTAAAGACAGGGGACTTTTCCCCCACCATCGTATATGAAAACGGAGCACCTATAGAATTCGCTGCTCTTCCTCTGCTTTCTTATTCCGGCAAGGAAACGGAGGAATTTGCATCTATCTCCGTTCTCCTTGAACAGTACTATGCAAGGAAGAACCAGTTATCACGTATCCGTCAGAAATCTGCAGACCTGCGTAAGATCGTGCAGACTGCCCTGGAACGTAATGTTAAAAAATATGATCTACAGATCAAACAGATGCAGGACACGGAAAAGAAAGATAAATATAAGGTTTATGGAGAGCTTCTGAATACCTACGGCTATGATGTTGCTCCCGGTGCAAAATCCATGGAAGCGCTGAATTACTATACAAATGAAATGATCACGGTTCCTCA
>JBJEMT010000126.1:0-53849 GCA_051879815.1 Suilimivivens sp.
GGTTTCTGATGAAAAAATTGAAGAGATCATCGATAAAGTATTTGATTTAAGACCGACAGCAATCATTGAGGCATTGGATTTAAGGAAGCCTATTTACAAGCAGACCGCTGCATATGGACATTTTGGAAGAACTGATATTGACCTTCCATGGGAGAGGCTTGATAAGGTGGATGAGATTGCAGAGTTTTTATTTGCTAAAGCCTAAAAATGGTGTAAAGCTGGCTTGGTGTTTTATATTGATAATGAAGTATTGTAACTAGAAACAGTTTTGTTATCCCGGTGTCGTAGCCAAATGGATAGGCTTAGGTCTGCAAAACTGAAGATTTCGGTTCGAATCCGAACGGCACCGCTTTTGTAAAATATAGGAAACAGAGATAAGGAGAAGAGGAAAAAGGTATGTCAGAAGAATTTGAAGAATTGAAAAGCATTTCCGCAGAGGAATTTGCCAGACTGGATTTTAACGCGGTTACTCTGGTGGACCTTCGGGAACCTGATGAGGTCTTGATCGATGGAATTCCGGAGGCTGTGAACATTCCCTTTTCCAGAATTGGAAAAGAAATCGGTACGATTCCAAAGGAAAGGCCGGTCTATGTTTTTTGCAGGACGGGAGATTTCAGCGAGGAAGTGACAGAACTGCTAACCGAGCGGGAATATGATGCCTATAATGTAACCGGCGGATTTAAGGCTTATAAGAAATATCTGCAAAACAGGGAACCGGTTTATATCGATGCTAAGGGCCTCAAATGTCCGGGGCCTATCGTGAAAGTGGCTGACACTGTTAAGAATCTGAAGAACGGAGAAAAGGTTTTTGTTGAGGCAACAGAGGATGCCTTTGCCTCTGATATTGCCATCTGGTGTGACAGGACAGGAAATAAACTGTTAAAACTCGAGGTAAAAGATGGGCCTGACGGAAACGGCAAACTCATTGAGGCCTCTATCCAAAAGAGTGAGAAGGCTGCAGGCAGCCAGCCTGTTCAGAATGCACCGGAACTGAATGACAAGACTTTTGTGGTGTTCAGTGGGGACCTGGATAAGACTATTGCAGCCTTTATCATGGCAAACGGAGCAGCTGCCATGGGAAGAAAGGTGACTATTTTCTTTACTTTCTGGGGGCTTAACATCTTGAGAAGACCCGGCAGAGTAAAGGTAAGTAAGACATTAATAGAGCGAATGTTTGGCTTTATGATGCCAAAGGGCACAAGGAAGCTTGGTCTTTCCCGCATGAACATGGGAGGACTTGGGGCGGTCATGATCCGCAGTATCATGAAGAGTAAAAATGTAGCTTCCCTGGAAGAATTGATCCAGTCCGCCATTGACCATGGAGTAAGACTTGTTGCCTGCCAGATGTCTATGGATATCATGGGAATCCATAAAGAAGAACTGATCGATGGCGTGGAACTTGGCGGCGTATCTACTTTCCTTGGTTCAGGGGAACTGTCTGATATGAGTTTGTTTATCTAGCATAATTTATTCTGCAGTCAGTTGTTTTCTTGTCCGATTGAGAACAAATGCCACAGCAAGGAAAGTCAGGACATCTGATACGGGCATAAAGAATGGAAGTGCATACAGTCCCCAGATTGCAGTGAGCAGAACGGGCAGTCCCGCACCAAAGACAATCTCACGCGTAACAGACAGTATGGAGGATTCCTTTGATTTTCCCAGTGATTGCAGGAAGATAAAGGAACCTTTGTTTACACAGGCGAGAGGTAAAAGGCAAAGCTGACAGCGGATGAACCAGACGGCGAACTGAGTATAATAGATGCTTTCATTTGACGAACCGAAAAGCAGCATAAGCTGATGCGGAAACAGCAGGAAAATCACGGTTGCTGTAAGACCCACAAGAGCTTCTGTGGCCATCAGACGTTTCATCAATCCCAGTACTCTGTCGTTTCGCTGTGCGCCGATATTATAGCCGGCAATCGGTATACATCCTGCCGCAAGACCTGCAGAGACAGAGATTATGATCTGGAAGAATTTTGAGACGATACCTGCTACGGCAGTGGGAATCTGGGAATATTCCGGCTGGCTGAATATGGCATCTTTTGCCCCGTATTTAACGGACATATTGATGGTGGCAGCCATAGAGAGCACGATGGAAATCTGAGATAGAAAGCTGGCAGCACCCAGAGAAAGAATGATTTTTATCAGGTTCGGGCGAAAATGAAAACTATCTTTATCCAGTTTTACCGCCTTCATTTTAAACAGATATGCCGCTGCAAGGATTGCGGATACAATCTGCCCGCCGATAGTTGCGACAGCAGCTCCCATCATTCCCCAGTGAAGAACATAGATACAGATGGGATCAAAAATAATATTTATCAGTGCCCCGAGGGCAAGAGTCGCCATGGCATAACGCGGACTGCCATCAGAGCGGATAATCGGATTCATTGCCTGCCCAAACATGTAAAAGGGAATGCCAAGAGTGATCCAAAAGAAATATTCTTTTGAGAGACGGAAGGTTTCTTCATTTACTCTGGCACCAAATGCGGTCAATATCTGCTCCTGAAATACAAGATAGATGAATGTCAGTATAAGACTGACGACAATTACCGTTATAACGGAGCTCCCAATTCCCCGGCGGGCTTCTCCGGAATTCCCGGAGCCGAGACGAATGCTGACAAAGGTGCAGCAACCGTCACCAATCATGACTGCGATTGCAATTGCCACTATAGTCATGGGAAAGACAATTGTATTTGCAGCATTTCCGTAAGAGCCGAGGTAATCAGCGTTTGCAATAAATATCTGATCAACAATGTTATAAAGTGCCGCTACAAGCATCGAGATCACGCAGGGAACAGCATATTTCAGCATTAGCTTTCCCAAACGTTCTTTTTCCAGATAATCGTTTATTTTGGTTTCAATCATATTATAATCTCCTTTCTGTTATGGGTAATTTGTCTAAACATGAGAAAAGCGCAAATCCGAATGTCCGGATTTGCGCTTTAAAGCCACTCAACATATGTATTATTAAAACGCAAAATAAGATATTTGTCAAGGGGACACATTGAAGATGAACCTTTGACGCATCGAAGATGAGCGCTGCAAAGTATGTTGTATTTTTATATTGACAAATCCTCCACTTAATGCTATTATACTATTAATTCATATATAAATTGTAGGAATTGTAGGAAAAGGAGAAAGGCCATGAAAGCAGAAGTAAAGAAAACCAATGCAACATATATGTGTATGCTTTTGGCGTGTTGTACCAACTGTACAAGATGCTTTCTTTTGCTGGATGGATACCTGTAATTCAATGCACAATAGTAGTTTTGCATCAAACAGATGAAGCAGGGAACCACCGGTGAAGAAAGAAAGGTGCGTTCCTTTTTTTATCCAATAAGACGGCTCGCAAAGCGAGCCGGCGTTTGGTATGTACTTACATATTTATATAGGAAAGAAAAATAAAACTGACCAGAAAACTGGAGGTTTTAAACGGACTTATTATGACGTTTAAAACCTCCTTTTGTTCATGACAATAAAAAGCTTACAGAGCGTACTTTTTATTGTTTCAGGGAAAACAAAAGGAGATGAGAGATTAAATTGATTGTGCTGGAGGAAAAAATCCTGAAGGCAATCAGGAAAGAAGGAGAAAAGTATTATCCCGATGAATGCTGCGGGATCATGTATGGAAGACTTTTAACGGAACAGGAAAAAACAGTGGAAGAAATAGAACCGGTGGAAAACGGATTTGGGGATGAGGAAAAGTATCATCGGTTTCTGATCACTCCTGAAAACATGAGAAAGGCAGAATTGCATGCCAGAGAAAAGGGATATGATATCACAGGTTTTTATCATTCGCATCCTGATGACAGAGCAGTGCCGTCAAAGTATGATACGGACAGGGCATTTCCAATCTATTCCTACATCATTGTTTCTGTGATGAAGAGCAGAACGGTGGATGTGCAAAGCTGGCAGCTTTCTCAGGGAAAAGAACCATACTTTAATAAAGAAGAAATGAAAACGTTTTAATAAGGAGATTAACTAAATATGTCAGTAACAGTATTGATTCCTACTACACTTCGTTCTTTTACAGGCAGAAGATCGGAGATTACGCTTGAGGGGAATAATGTGAGGGAAGTGATTCAGGCTCTTGCGGATGAATATCCTGAAACAAAAAAAGCTATTTTTGAGGAGGACGGTACACCGAGAGCATTTATCAATATCTTTGTAGGAGAAAATAATATTAAAAAGCTTCAGGGCTTTGATACACCGGTAAAGGATGGTGATGAGATCATGCTGATCCCCGCGATTGCAGGAGGCAAAGCCGAGGACAGCGTTATCAGTGAAGACAGAAAAGAAACGTTAAGCAATGATGAGATAACAAGATACAGCAGGCATCTTCTTCTTCGGGAAGTTGGTGTAAAGGGGCAGAAAAAACTGAAGGCAGCTAAGGTTTTGATTGTAGGACTTGGCGGTCTTGGCGCTCCCCTTGCCCAGTATCTGGCGGCAGCAGGTGTGGGAACCATCGGACTTGTGGATTTTGATGAGGTGGAGGCATCGAATCTGCAGCGCCAGGTCATTCATGGCAGCAGAGATCTGGGAAGACCCAAGGTGGCTTCCGCCAGGGATTCCATCAGAGCCATCAATCCGCTTGTCAAGGTGGAAACCTACAATCTTCTTCTGACAAAGGATAATGCCCTGGATATTATCGGGGAATATGACATTGTAGCGGATGCAACAGATAATTACAAAGCAAGGTATCTGATCAATGATGCCTGTGTGCTTTTGGGGAAGCCCGATGTGTTCGGCGCCATGTATCAGTTTGAAGGCCAGGCAAGTGTATACTATGCCAAAGAGGGCCCATGCTACCGATGTGTTTATCAGACACCGCCCCCACCGGGACTGGTACCTTCCTGTGCAGAAGGCGGCGTGGTAGGAGTTCTTCCGGGAATTATCGGAACCATACAGGCAAATGAGATCATCAAGCTTATTGTAGGAGGCGGAAATCCCCTGATAGGAAGAATGCTGAACCTGGATGCCTGGAGGATGAAGTTCAGGGAACTGAAGATAGAAAAGGATCCCAATTGTCCCATCTGCGGTAAAAATCCCGTGATCACGGAACTGGAAGAATATGATTATGAAGAATTTTGTGGTCTGAAAAAGCAGGAAGAAGAGGAGCCGATAGAGGGAATCGAGGCCAAAGAACTGAAAAGAAGGCTGGATGAAGGAGAGAAGATCACCATCATCGATGTGCGCGAGCCACACGAGAGAGCCATTGTCAAGTTCCCGGATGCAAAAGTGATCCCAATCGGGCAGCTGGCAAGAAGGCAGAACGAATTAAATCCCGATATTGACACCGTGTTTATCTGCAAGGAAGGCAAGAGAAGTATTCTGGCAATCAATACACTTCGGGAAGCCGGATACAAAGGAAAAATGTACAACTTAAAAGACGGTATTAATACATGGGCAAAAGAAGTAGATAAGTCCATGCCAACATATTAACACAAACAAAAACAGGAAAGAGAGGTCATTATTATGGCTAAAGAAGAAACAGGAATCAACGCATTGGGACGTGAAGCGGCTTATAATCTTGCCAACGTCACCAAAACCAAACCGCAGTACGGCGCAATCACTCCCAAGTGGCTGACAAAGCTCCTTGAATTCAAGGGACTTGAAACCGGTATCTACAGAGTGAACAAGGTAGTAGAGGGCGACACACCTCTTGATGTGCTGTGCAGCCAGACAAAGAAATCTGATATTATCCCTCAGGGCTACATAGAGTATGAAACACAGCCCCGTGAATACCGGCTGAATTCTATTTCCACCATTATTAATGTAAACACCGCTATTGAAGATGTATACAGCTCTCCTTACGATCAGGTAAAGGAACAGCTTGACCTTGCCATTGAAAGCTTAAGAGAAAGACAGGAGAGCCAGCTGATCAACAATGATGATTACGGTCTCCTTAAGAATGTACCTGATTCCCAGAGGATTCAGACAAGAACAGGCGCTCCTACTCCTGATGATCTGGATGAACTGATTTCAAAGGTATGGAAGGAACCCTCCTTCTTCCTTGCCCATCCCAGAGCAATCGCTGCATTTGAGAGAGAATGCACAAAGCGCGGGGTACCACCGGTTACTGCTAATATTGCAGGTGGTACCTTTATCCTCTGGAGAGGCATTCCCCTTATCCCTACAGACAAGCTTCTGGTAGACGGACTTAAGAATCCCAAGAGCCAGAGCGGTAAGACCAATATTCTGCTGGTTCGTACCGGTGAGGCAAAGCGCGGTGTAATCGGCTTATACCAGGCAGGACTTAAGAATGAAGCCGCAAGAGGTTTATCTGTAAGATTCAGAGGTATTGATGATAAGGGAGTTGCATCCTATCTGCTGTCTTTATACTGCTCAGCTGCCATCTTATCCGATGATGCAATTGCAGTACTGGAAGATGTAGAGGTGGGTGAATATTATGAGTATTGATATAAAAGATTACGGGCTTCCCAGTGAAGGCGAGGTGGCTCAGTGGGTATCTCAGTATTTTCCGGAGTTCAATCCGGGAGAATGCGAAGCCGGAATTCATAATCTGGTGGAAAAGGGTGATCCCGGTGTTTTTTATACGGCTGCCGGCAAGGCAGAAAAAGCACTGTCCACCGGCTATTCCCCTGTAGTAGTATCCCAGGAACAGGCCGATGAAACAAGGGAAATACATGGAAACCAGCCGGTAAATACAAAAAATGACCAAAATAGTCAATACAAACAGCAGCATAATGACAGTATCATTGTGGGTACAAAATCCCTGACAGAAATCCGCAGCGATTTTCCCATTCTTTCGGAAAAAGTAAATGGCTATCCGCTGGTATGGCTTGATAACGGGGCAACCACGCAAAGACCCAGAGCAGTGATCGACAGACTGACTTATTATTACGAGCATGAAAACTCCAACGTACACAGAGGCGCTCATGCGCTGGCAGCCCGCTCTACGGATGCTTATGAGGCGGCCAGACAGACAGTAGCCAATTTTATCGGTGCACCGAATAAGGACAATATTGTTTTTGTAAGAGGGACCACGGAAGCCATCAATCTGGTAGCGCAGGCTTATGTGAAGCCGAAGCTTCAGCCGGGAGATGAGATTATCGTAACTCTCCTTGAACATCATGCGAATATTGTGCCATGGCAGCTGGTTGCCCAGGAGACCGGAGCGGTCATTAAAGTGGCGCCTGTGGATGAAAGCGGACAGATCATTATTTCCGAATATGAAAAACTGTTTACAAAGCATACAAAATTTGTATCTGCCACGCATGTGTCCAATGTTCTTGGCACGATCACGCCGGTAGCGGAGTTGATCGCCATTGCTCACAGACACGGCGTCAGAATTCTGATTGACGGAGCACAGTCCATCGCACATATTCCGGTTAACGTCAGTGCACTGGATGCAGATTTCTTTGTATTTTCCGGTCATAAGATTTTTGCACCTACCGGTATCGGTGCGGTGTATGGCAAAAAGGAAGTGCTGGAGGAGGCGCGTCCCTATCATGGCGGCGGCAATATGATCAAGGATGTTACTTTTGAAAGGACCATCTACAATCCGGCACCGAATAAATTTGAAGCAGGTACCGGAAGTATTGCAGATGCAGTGGGTCTTGGTGCTGCCCTTGATTATCTGAACAGTATCGGTATGCCGGCTGTCAACAAGCATGAGCATGAGCTGCTTTTGTATGCCATGAAGGAAATGCGTAAGATTCCGGGGCTTCATCTGATCGGAACTGCTGCGCAGAAAGCAAGCGTACTGTCCTTTAAGCTGGACGGTCATGCAGATGATCAGGTGGGAGCGCATTTAAACAATTATGGAATCGCAGTGAGGACAGGTCATCATTGTGCCCAGCCCATTTTAAGAAGTTTTGGACTGGAAAGCACTATACGGCCTACTCTTGCACTCTATAATTCACCGGAAGATATCGATGCGCTGGTGAAAGCACTCCGGATTCTGGCTTAATATCGAGATAAACTTTCATAATACTTTTCATAACCTCCCGTATGCCGGCGAAAACTTCGGGTTTTTGCCGGTATACAACAAGAAATGGGGCAAAACATGGGAAAAACAATTGAAAATGAAATTTCGGGTATCGTAAAGGAAATTCTGGATGATTATAAAAAGGAACGCGCCATTGATAAAATGGATATTTTTAACCAGCCGGATAAAGAAGTCATTATCGATATCGTCAACAAGCTTCTGAAGATTATTTACCCCGGTTATTACAGGGATAAATCCTATAAAATGTATCATACAGATAACACACTCTCTCTGCTTATTGAAGATGTCATGTTTCATCTGAATAAGCAGATCGGTATTGTGCTGAAGTTTCATCAGAGCCGGAAAGAAACGGAGGATGAGGAACTGCACAGTCAGGCACAGGATATCGCAGTCCAGTTTTTCAGGCAGATTCCCAAAATACGGGAATATCTGGATACCGACCTGGATGCGGCCTTTGAAGGGGATCCTGCCACCGCATACAAAGATGAAATTATTTTTTCTTATCCGGGGCTGTTCGCAATTACGGTAAACCGCATTGCCCATGAGCTTTTTCTCCTTCAGGTGCCTTTGATTCCCAGAATTATGACAGAGTATGCCCACAGTGTTACGGGAATTGATATTCATCCCGGAGCAACCATCGGAAAATACTTTTTTATTGACCACGGAACCGGTGTGGTGATCGGAGAATCCACCATTATCGGTGAGCATGTTAAGATTTATCAGGGGGTCACTCTGGGCGCACTTTCCACAAGAGGAGGGCAGCGTCTTAAGAACCTGAAACGTCATCCCACCATTGAGGACAATGTGACAATCTATGCAGGTGCCTCTGTTCTTGGCGGAGAAACGGTGATCGGCAAAAATACAGTGATCGGAAGCAATGCCTTTATCACCAAATCCATTGCGGAAGGAACCAGAGTGAGCATTAAAAACCAGGAGCTGCAGTTTAAGCAGGGCAAAAAGGAAGTTTTCAAGAAGCAGGATCTGGAGCAGGACGAATTCTGGTATTATACGATCTGACCTGGAATTTGGATTTTTCATTCTTGTGTCATCACCATATTCGGTGATATAATGCATGACATAGAAAACATGCGGAGATAATGAACATGAAAAATCCATTGAGCTACCAGATGACAGAATACGATTGCGGACCTACTTCCATGTCCAATGCCATCAGTTTCCTTTTTAAAAGAGAGGAGATTTCGCCTGATATTCCCAAATACATCATGCAGTATTGTATGGATGCATATAACAGTAAGGGAGAAGCTTATAAGAGCGGCACCACTTATTATGCCATGGATTTTCTTGCAAGCTGGCTGAATCATTTCGGAAAGGTAAGAAAGTTTCCGATACATTGTGAGACCATCGCGGGAGATAAGGTCTATATCGGACAGAATTCCATGATCACATCCTGCCTTCAGCAAAAAGGCGTGGTAGTGGCAAAAGTCATGCTTGGATGTGGTCATTATGTGCTTCTTACAGGCATGGAAGGCGATTATATTGATCTGTTTGATCCTTATTTCAGGCAGAAGCCGTTTAACCAGAAAGGTATTACCATGATATGGGATGAACCTAAGAAACGCAACCGGCGGGTACATAAGGATCTGATGAACAGTACCGGAAAAGGAGCCTATGCTTTCAGCAGGATAGGCTGGCGGGAGAGCGTGCTGATCTATAACAGTAATACAAGACAGACTATGGATGAAATTGAATATATTATCTGATATTTCAGAACGAAAATGAGCGGGAAGACGGGCAAAATAGTGGTCTTTCCGCTCATTCTTTCTTTTCTTTTCTCTTAAAATTTCATAAAAAAATCTAAAAAAAATTAAAAAATATGATTGACAAAAGGCAGTAGCGGTGCTATTATTCCTATAAATCATACAATATTACTATGAAATCTAGGAATAGTAGGAAAATGGAGAGGATTATGGAAAAAGATATTTTAGTACATATCAAGTTAGTATCCAATCACATGACCTGGGTGTGTTGCAGAAGAAGATGACAGCAGGAAACAGGAAAAAACAAGTGAATGGAGAGAAAAGATATGAGTAAAGAAAATAATACAGCAGCAGTAGCTGCAGATGATATTGTCACAACTGACAAATTTGCATGGAGTGATTTATGGAAAAAGGAAGACTGGCTGGCCATTTGGATCGGATTTATCATTATTGCCATTGCAGCAATCGGTGTGATTACCGGAGCATTTAATTTCAGCGCAGCTAATTTTTCTACATGGGGTAACGGCAACAGCCTGTTGGAACAGTTGAATGCAGGCTTTTTCGGGAAACTGATCTTAACGGCAGTAGTACTCGGAGTACTGTTTACTGTTGGAAATGTATTGAAGGGTACCAACGTTAAAAAATACATACCTGCATTTTTGGGATTATTTGTTCTGGCTATCGTGGTACGCCTGATCAGTGCAGAGTATATCTGCAACCGTTATCTGGAGTGGGCTTTCTGGGCAATCGTTGTTGGACTTCTGGTGTCCAATACCGTAGGAGTTCCCAATTGGTTAAAGCCTGCTGTACAGACAGAGTTTTATATTAAGGCAGGACTTGTCATCATGGGATTTTCGGTTCTGTTTTCCAATATAGTAAACTTTGGCCTTTACGGACTTGGAATTGCATGGATCGTAACTCCCATTGTTATCATTTTTATGTGGTATTTCGGAACAAGAGTATTAAAAATTGACAATAAGCCTTTTATTATCACTGTTGCAACAGCAACAAGTGTCTGCGGCACCAGCGCAGCTATTGCAACCGGTGCAGCCAGCAAGGCTAAGAAAACAGATCTTTCCCTGGCAGTATCCATTTCCATTATCTTTACAGTGATCATGATGGTATTTGAACCCATTATCATTAAAGCAGTAGGTCTTGGAGAACTGATGGGAGGTGCTCTGATCGGTGGTACAGTAGACTCCACGGGAGCTGTTACTGTTGCAGGTACTGCACTTGGAGAATTGGGACAGACAACAGCAGTTCTGGTAAAATCCATTCAGAATATTTTGATCGGTTTTATAGCTTTTGCGGTAGCAGTTTTCTTTACTGCGCATGTTGAGAAGAATCCCGATTCAAAAAATAAAGTGTCAGCAGCCGAAATCTGGTACAGATTACCGAAGTTTATCATTGGATTTTTCGTAGCATCCTTAATAGCATCTTTCGTTGTACTTCCGGCAGCAGGCAGTGCATCCGTATCATCGATCAACAGTGTGCTTGATCAATATAAGAACTGGGCATTTGTTCTTGCCTTTACAAGCATCGGACTGGATACCAATTTCAGAGAACTGAAGGAGCAGTTCCAGGGCGGCAAGCCGCTAATCTTATATGTAGTTGGTCAGCTGTTCAACATTATACTTACTTTTATAGCAGTATATATTCTGCTTTCAGGTAAGTTCTTCCCGCTTCCAAACATTGCCTTATAGTATAGGGCGTGTACGCAGGAAAAGAATTTTGGAAAGATAGTAAGGAGCAATCAAATGAAAAAGGAAAAAAAGAAAGTATCCTTAACGCAAATTATTACAACGATTATAGCGGTCCCTACAATAGGTACAGTCCTTTATATTATGTACAGGGGACTTGGACTTTCAGACAGCCTTGATTTTGGCGCAGGCGCATACTATTATGCCGATATTCCTGAATTTCAGAAATTTGTTAATGGTGGTCATTATGCCGCTGGTACGCCAATGTGGGTGCTTATTGTTTTGTTCCTGATCTGGGGATTTGTGATGTACCGCTTTTGGGTATGGCTGGAACATAGGCATACAGATAAGTAAAAACAGCAGCTTGAACAAAATGTGAAAGGCTGCAAATGGTAAAGGGCAGGCCTGGTTCATAGGGACTGTCCTTTATAAGTATAAAAATTTCTTTTGCATATATGAGAAAGGTGCGGTAATATGAATGATAAGGGAAAAAAGAAGGTGACCCCGGAGGAAATTCAAAAAATTGTGAAGTTTATTGAAGATATTGAATACGGTTCGGTCACTATCGTGGTTCAGAACGGAACCATTGTCCAGATTGAAAAAAATGAAAAAGTACGGTTAAAGTGACAGGAGTAAAAAAATGCTAAATCAATTTTCCAGAACAGAATTACTACTTGGAAAGGAAGCCATGGAACGGCTTTATAAGGCACATGTTGCTGTTTTTGGAATCGGAGGCGTAGGCGGATATGTGGTGGAAGCACTGGTAAGGAGCGGAATCGGTACTTTCGACCTTATCGATGACGACAAGGTATGTCTGACCAACTTAAACCGCCAGATCATTGCTACCAGAGATACGGTTGGCAAATACAAGGCGGAAGTCATGAAAGAAAGAATCCTCTCTATCAATCCGAATGCTTTGGTAAATGTTCATCGCTGCTTTTATCTGCCGGAAAATGCAGCAGATTTTGATTTTTCATCTTATGATTATGTAGTGGATGCAGTAGATACGGTAACTGCCAAGATTGAACTGGTGCTTCGTGCAAAGGAGAGTGAAACTCCCATCATCAGCTGTATGGGTGTTGGCAATAAACTGAACCCTACGCAGCTTGAAATTGCAGATATTTATAAAACTTCCGTCTGTCCCCTTGCCAAGGTCATGCGAAGGGAGCTTCGCAAGAGAGGCGTGAAAAAATTAAAGGTTCTGTATTCAAAAGAGGAACCGATCACACCTGTTGATGACATGGCGATCAGCTGCAGAGCACACTGTATCTGTCCTCCCGGGGCGGCTCATAAATGTACGGAGAGAAGAGCCATTCCGGGGAGCATTTCTTTTGTGCCTTCCGCAGCCGGTCTGATCATTGCATCAGAGGTGGTGAAGGACATTGCAGGCATCAAAAGGTAGTATGAGATTGGAAGAAGGTTGAAAGAGGCAGTTATGTCAGAAAGCAAAAGACAAATCTCATTGTTCAGTTTGAGTATCAGTCATAAAAAGGCACCCTTAGAGGTTAGAAAGCTGTTTTCCTTCGGACAGGAGGAAAGGCAGCTTTTTCTGCGGTGTATGAAAGAAACAGAAGGAGTATCCGGAGCTGTCCTGGTATCCACCTGTAACAGGACTGAGGTCTATTTTACGGGAGAGAAGGATGCCGTTATCAGGGTAGAAGAGCTGCTTGCAAGAGAAAAGCAGGTGGACATCCATATCCTCCGCAAATATTACCGTTCCTATCAGGGGGAAAAGGCAGTGCAGCATCTTTTTCATGTAATGAGCGGTCTGGATTCCATGGTGCTCGGAGAAGATGAGATCCTGGGACAGATGCGGGATGCTTATAATCTGTCATGCAGGGAAAATTGTGCAGATTATTATATCAATACAATCTTTCAGCGCTCTTTAAGCTGCGCCAAGCAGGTGAAGACAAAGACCTGTCTGTCGAAAAGCTCTGTTTCCGTAGCTACCTTGTGCGCCGCGGAAGCAGTGCATTTTAAGGAGCAGAATAAGACCGTTCTGCTAATCGGAATCACAGGGCAGATGGGCGGTCTGATCGCAAAAAATCTCTCCGGAAGGAAAGATGTGCGGATTTTTGCTACCAGCAGAAAACATCTTGCCATGGAGCTGCCGGAGAACGTAACGGAGATTGCTTATGAAGACAGGTATGACTATATTGACTGTGCAGATATTATCATCAGTGCTACTGCCAGCCCCCATTACACGATTACCTACGAAGCCTGCAAAAAAGCCATAAGGACACAAAAGGAACGGCTTCTTCTGGATATTGCCGTGCCCAATGACATGGACCCCGATATAGCTCTGATTGGTGGGGCGGTACTCAAAAACATCGATCATTTTAATAATATTGCAAATGACCATAACAGTCAAAAAGAAGAAGGCTGCAGACAGGCGGAAGAAATCATCCGGTCAGAATGTGAGGAAGCACAAAAAGAGCTGCTTTTTCATGAATTTTTGCCCACCCTGGAGCAGCTGAGAGAGAAACTGAAAGAAAAAAGTGCAGAGCAACTGCTGTATTTGCTGAGAGACAGTGCAGATCCGGAGGAATTGAGAACACTGATTTCTGTCTTTCGGAAGCTTTGACATAACATGGAGGTATTATGGCATATTTTCCCCTATTTGTTTCATTGGACGGATACCCCTGCCTTGTGATCGGCGGAGGGAAGGTAGCGTTACGCAAAATAAGAACCCTGCAGGAGTACGGTGCAAAAGTGACGGTGGTGTCACCGGAAATCTGTCAGGAAATTGAAGAAATGACAGGAGTGAAACTCATCAGAAGGAAGTTTAAAGAGGAGGACCTTACGGAGAGGAAGCTTGTCTTTGCCGCTTCCTCCGATGAGGAGTGTAACACAGAGGCTGCAAGGCTTTGCAGGGAAAAGGGAATTCTCATCAATGTGGCAGACGAGGCGGAAAAATGTGATTTCTTTTTCCCGGCATTAGTGAAAAGAGGAGATGTGACAGTGGGAATCAGTACCGGCGGGAAAAGCCCCGCTGTTGCTTCTAAAGTGCGAAAGAAAATCGATAAGCTGCTGCCGGAAGACCTGGGTTCCTTTACAGAAGAAATCGGGAAAAGAAGAAAAGAAATAAAAGACAGGGGAGATTCCACGGAAGGAAATGAAGAGTACCTGAAGCTCATAGAGGACTATTTTGAGGGAGAAAGAAAATATGACGACGATTAAGGTGGGAACCAGAACAAGCGCCCTGGCAATGAAACAGACTGAACTGGTCATTCAGGCAATGAAGATAAAAAATCAGGACCTGAACTTTCAGATTGTTCCCATGAAAACCAGAGGGGATAAGCTTCTTTCTGTGCCTTTAGCGGATTTTGGAGGCAAGGGAGCCTTTGTGGAGGAATTTGAGGAAGCGCTTCTTGACGGCACCATTGATATTGCGGTGCACAGCGCGAAAGATATTCCCATGGAGCTTTCGGAAGGTCTGGAGCTATGGGCAGCTTTAAAAAGGGCTGATGAAAGGGATGTGCTGCTTACCAAAAAGGGAAATGCCGGGAAAAAATTAAAGGTGATCGGAACCGGCAGCAAAAGAAGAGAACTCCAGATCAGGGAACTGATGGATGTGCAGTGTGAGCTTCTTCGGGGAAATGTGCCGACCAGAATCGAAAAACTGAAAAAAGATATGTATGACGGAATTATATTGGCGGCTGCGGGCATTGACCGGCTTGGTCTAGAACGTGATGAGGAGCTGAATTACCGGTATTTTTCCGTAGATGAGATGATTCCCGCAGGAGGACAGGGCATTATTGTCATTGAGGGACGAAAGGATGATGAGCGGAAAGAGTTGTTTGCTGCGGTAAATGACGAAACCACGTTTCAGGAACTGGAGACGGAGCGTTTCCTTCTTAAACGGCTGCAGGCGGACTGCCGGGAACCTGTTGGCGCCTTTTCGAAAATAGAAGGAGACAGAATTACAATCTATCTGATGCTTGCAAGAGAAGGAAAAGTCAAGAGAGCAGCCATAAGCGGACAGAAGTCTGACCGGCTTAAGCTTTCAGAAAAACTGATTGATGAGGTGAATCATGATGAAGAATAACACGGGAATGGTCTATCTCATCGGAGCAGGCCCCGGGGCTGAAGAACTGATCACCATAAGGGGAGCTGCTCTTTTAAAAGAGGCGGAGGTTCTTTTATATGACAGGCTGGCAAGCCCGGAATTTCTGTTACAGGTGCCGGAAATCTGTGAGAAGATCTATGTAGGAAAGCGGGAAGGCAATCACAGTGTTTCCCAGGAAAAGATCAATGAGCTGCTGGTTGAGAAGGCAAAGGAAGGGAAAACCGTTGTCCGGCTGAAAGGCGGAGACCCCTTTGTATTTGGCAGGGGCGGAGAAGAAATTCTGGCACTGGAAAAAGAGAACATTCCCTATGAAGTAGTGCCCGGTATTACCTCTGCCATTGGGGCGTTGGAGATGGCAGGTATTCCCGTTACCCACAGAGAGGAAGCCAGAAGCTTTCATGTGATCACAGGGCATACCGCTAAGGAACAGGAACCGGAGCGTTTCTGTCAGTACGGAAAGCTGGAAGGAACCTTGATCTTTCTCATGGGAGTGGGCAATCTTCCTCTGATCAGAGAGCAGCTTCTTAAGGCCGGTAAAGATAAGGATACACCGGCAGCTATTGTGGAGCAGGGAACCTGTATCAGACAGAGAAGAATCGACGGAACCCTGGAGACGATTGTGGAGGAGGCAGAAGAAAATCAGGTAAAGCCGCCTGCCATTCTGGTAGTCGGGAAAGTGGCCGCCTGCCACATGGTTTCAGAGACCCGTCCCCTTTCCGGAAGAAAAATCGCTGTCACAGGTACCGCTGCCATGACGGAAAAGCTGGAAAAAAAATTGAAGGATTTGGGTGCTTTTGTATACAGTGCCTCTTATCTTAAGGTAGTACCTACAGATATTTTAAGAAAAGAAATGCCTGACTGGAGTGCTTTTTCCTGGCTGGTATTTACCAGTGGAAACGGAGTGAAGCAGTTTTTTGAACAGATAAGGGAGCTTCAAATCGACGTAAGAGAGCTGTCCCATTTCCAATATGCTGTAATCGGACGGGGCACTGCTGATATGCTTTGGCAGTACGGAATCCATGCAGATTATATCCCAAAGCAGTATACCGTGGAGGAACTGGCAAAGGGGCTTTCACAGCGGCTTTGCAGGGAGGAGAAGGTTTTGGTTCTTCGAGCAAAGGAAGGCTCAAAAGATCTTCCGAAAATCTTCAGGGAACAGGAAGTGTCTTTTGAGGATCTGGGAATTTATGAAACGATTGCAGATAAGGATATGGCAGAACAGCTCTGGCAGCAGAGAGATATCCTTGATACCGTCACCTTTGCCAGTTCATCCGGTGTAAAGGCGTTTTTTGCGGCAAAACCCATGAGCGAAAATGTTTCGGAAGAAAAAGGATTTCCCAAAAGACTGATCTGTATCGGACGAAAGACAGAGGAAGCATTAAGAGAAAATCTGCCCCCTGAAGAATGGAAGAGAATCAGGACGGCAAAGGAATACACGGCGGAGGGTCTGATAGAAACACTGCTTGCAGAGCAGGATAACGGAAATGACGCTTTTAGCAGAAGTAAAACGGAGGCAGAGGAAAGAATATGAAAAACAGATTGAGAAGACTGCGTGTGAATGAGACCATGAGGAGTCTTGTGCGCGAAAATTCGGTTCAGGTAAATGACCTGATCTATCCTTTATTTATTATAGAAGGAACAGATATCAAAAATCCTGTGGAGTCCATGCCGGGAATTTACCAGTATTCCGTTGACAGGCTTTCCGAGGAGCTTGACCGGGTTGCGGAAAGCGGCATCCCCGGAGTGCTTTTGTTTGGTATCCCGAAGCACAAGGATGAAACGGGAAGCGAAGCTTACAATGATAATGGGGTGGTACAGGAAGCAGTCCGTTATATTAAAAAAGAATATCCGTCGCTTCTTGTGATTGCGGATGTATGCTTATGTGAATACACATCCCATGGTCACTGCGGCCTGATTGATTTATCCTGCGGCAAGATATTAAATGATGAGACGCTGCCGCTGCTTGCAAAGATGTCGGTCAGTCTGGCAAAGGCAGGAGCGGATGTGATCGCGCCCAGCGATATGATGGATGGAAGGGTAGGATATATCAGAGATGCGCTGGATGAAGCCGGATTTTCGGATATTGCCATTATGGCATACAGCGCCAAATTTGCTTCCGCCTATTACTCTCCTTTCCGGGATGCAGCTCATTCCGCACCGGGATTCGGAGACAGGAAGACTTATCAGATGGACTCTGCCAACGGACGGGAGGCCATGCGGGAAATAGAAGCCGATATTGCGGAAGGCGCTGATATGATCATGGTAAAGCCCGCCCTTGCCTATCTGGATGTCGTAAAGGAAGCCTCGCAGCGCTTTGAACTGCCTCTTGTGACTTATAATGTCAGCGGGGAGTATTCTCTGGTGAAGGCCGCCGCCGCTGCCGGTTTCATTGATGAAAAGAGAATTGTTATGGAAAATATGATCGCCATGAAGAGAGCCGGTGCCAAAATCATAATCACCTATCATGCGCTGGATGTGGCAGGCTGGCTAAAGGAATAAGAAGAAAACTGCAGGTTATGAGCAGGCGGAGGTAAAAATGAAGGAAGAAAGATCAACAGCTCTATTTGAAGAAGCAAAAAAGTGGATGCCGGGAGGGGTGAACAGTCCGGTAAGGGCCTATGGCTCTGTGGGCAGGGTGCCCCGGTTCATTTCTTCTGCCAAAGGCTCCAAAATTGTGGACGTGGACGGAAATGAATATATTGACTATGTCTGCTCCTGGGGTCCCGGGATTCTTGGACATGCTTATCCGTCAGTGATAGAAGCAGTGCAGAGATCCTGCGCGGAAGGCCTTAGCTTTGGCGCACCTACGGAAAAAGAAGTGATACTGGCAAAACTGATCCATGAGATGATTCCCGCCATGGAAATGATGCGGCTTGTAAGCTCCGGCACGGAAGCGGTCATGAGCGCCATCCGCGTGGCAAGAGGATTTACAGGCAGAGATAAGATCATCAAGTTTAAAGGCTGTTACCACGGACATTCCGACGGCCTTTTGGTAAAAGCAGGGTCTGCGGCATTGACAACGGCAGTTCCCGACAGCGCAGGCGTGCCTGCAGATTATACGAAAAACACGCTGGTTGCTTACTATAATGATGAAGCGTCGGTAGAAAAGCTGTTTGAGGCAAACAAAGGGCAGATTGCCGCAGTAGTCATCGAGCCGGTAGCCGCCAATATGGGAGTGGTGCTTCCAAAAGACGGCTTTCTTTCCTTTTTAAGAAAAATAACGAAGGATAATAATACACTGCTTATTTTTGATGAGGTGATCACCGGTTTTCGTCTTGGTCCCGGCGGTGCCAGTGAATATTATGGAATATGTCCCGATCTCATTACCCTTGGAAAGATTGTGGGCGGCGGTATGCCCATCGGCGCCTATGGGGGCAGAAAAGAGATCATGGAGATGGTTTCTCCCCTTGGCCCTGTGTATCAGGCAGGAACCCTTTCCGGGAACCCTATCGCCACCACAGCGGGAATCGAAACGCTGAGAGTTTTGAAAGACCATCCTGAAATTTATGAAAGACTGGAGCAGAAGGGAAAGAAGCTGGCAGATACCATGGAAGAAGCATGGAAGGGCAAAGCTTTTGTCAATCAGATCGGCTCTCTGATGAGCGTTTTCTTTACAACGCAGGATGTGACGGATTACGAGAGCGCAGTGAAAGCAGATACAAAGCGGTATGCGGACTATTTCAGCTATATGCTGGAAAAGGGAATTTACCTTGCACCTTCCCAGTTCGAAGCCATGTTTCTTTCGGATGCCCACAGTAAGGAGGATATCGAAAGAACATGTGAGGCGATTTTAAGCTATCAATTATAACTGTTCAGCGTGCATTTGCAAAAGCCGTACTTACATGGCTGAACCATGGAACTGAACGGTTAGCTGAAAATAAATATTGCAATTGATAAATTCATGTGCTATAATCTCCTTAATTCATATATAAATGGTAGGAAATATAAGAAAAGTTTTAAAATACAAAATAAGGTAAATTGCAGGTGTAGAAAATGAAATTTAACACATTATTACTTCACGGGGGCGTTGTGAGGGGTGAAAAGAACGGTGCCACTCTGCCTCCTATTTATCAGTCCAGTGCTTTTGAGCAGGACAGTGCGGAAAAGCTGGAGAAAATTTTTGAAAACAAGGCACCGGGATATTGCTATACGAGAGTAGGAAATCCCACGGTATCGGCCTTTGAGGCGAGGATTACCCAGCTGGAAGGAGGAATTGCATCGGTTGCTGCCGCTTCGGGAATGGCAGCCATAACTTATGCTTTCCTGAATATTTTACAAACCGGAGATGAGATCATATCAAGTGCCAGCCTGTATGGCGGCACCATAGATTTATTCCGCGATCTGGAAGCTTTTGGTATCACCACCAGATATGTGGAAAATAATAACTGGGAACAGATTGAGGCAGCCATTACGGATAAGACCAGGGTTATTTTTGCGGAAACCATTGGTAATCCCAGACTGGATGTCACCGATATCAGGAAACTGGCTGACTTTTCACATGCCCATGGGCTTCCCCTGATCATTGATAATACGGTGGCTACCGCTTTTCTGGTAAAGCCTCTTTTACTTGGCGCAGATATTGTGGTGAATTCTTCTTCCAAATACATTAACGGAAGCAGTAATTCCATCAGCGGCGTGCTGACAGACGGCGGCAAATTTAAATGGGATGCCGAAAAGTATCCGGGCATGAAAGATTACATAAAGTATGGTCCCATGGCTTATACGGCAAAGCTCAGAGGCGGACTGTTCCGCAATATCGGAGCCTGCCTCTCTCCCCAGAATGCATTCTTAAATCAGATCGGTCTGGAAACCATGGGATTGAGACTGGAAAGAGAATGTTCTAATGCAGCAGCGCTTGCAGAGTGGATAGAAGAAAATTATGAAGATATTACCGTAAATTATCCGGGACTTTCTGACAGTCCGTTTTATGAGATTGCCAGAAAGCAGTTTAACGGTTATTACGGCGCTATCCTTACCATCAGGGTAGGCAGCAAGGAGAGGGCATTTAAGGTTATCAATGAATTAAAGCTTGCGTATAAGCTATCCAATATCGGAGATACCAGAACACTGGTCATTCATCCTTCTTCCACCATCAGTATTCACAGTGATCAGAAGCAGAAGGAAGATGCAGGTGTATTTGAAGACCTGATCCGTATCAGTGTTGGAATTGAAGATATTGAAGATTTGAAAGAAGATTTTGCACAGGCTTTTGAAAAAACAAAGGAATAGGAATAAGACAAAGGAGATATTGTTATGGCAGAGACAGTGGATTATGCGGCACTGAAAAAGGGCGGTTTTATGCGCCAGAAGCAGAAGGGATATTTTTCCCTGCGACTTCAGGTGGTCGGCGGCAATCTGACGGCAGAAAATATTAAGACCGTTTCGGAGGTCGCAGAGAAATACGGACATGGATATGTACATATGACCTCCAGACAGGGAATTGAGATTCCTTTCATCCGTTTTGAGGATATTGAAGAGGTTAAGGCAGAGCTTTTAAAGGGCGGTGTAAAGCCCGGTGTCTGCGGACCGAGAGTCAGAACTGTTACGGCCTGTCAGGGCAGTGCTGTCTGTCCAAGCGGCTGTATAGATACTTATGAACTGGCAAAAGAACTGGATCAGAGGTACTTTGGACGTGAACTCCCTCACAAGTTTAAATTTGGTGTGACAGGATGTCAGAACAACTGCTTAAAGGCAGAGGAAAATGACCTTGGTGTCAAGGGAGGTATGGTAGTTTCCTATGATAAAGCTGCCTGTATTAACTGTGGTGTCTGCGTAAAGGCCTGCAGGGAGGGCGCTCTTACAGCTACCGGGGATGGTATTGTTCTGGATGCCGAAAAGTGTAATAACTGTGGCCGCTGTGTGAAATCCTGTCCTGTGGATGCATGGAAGGGTGAGAGCGGATACATCGTATCCTTTGGCGGTTTATTCGGAAATAAGATTTATAAGGGAGAAAATATCATTCCCATTATCAAAGATAAAGAAACACTGTTCCGGGTAGCGGATGCTGCCATTAAGTTCTTTGAAGACAATGCGAAGGCAGGTGAGCGTTTCCGGTTTACCCTGCAGAGAGTCGGAGAAGAAAAATTCGAGCAGGTCATTAAGGAGGCATATTATGGCGGAAATTGAATTTGATGCAGAAGTGGATATTACGGATAAGGTTTGTCCCCTTACCTTTGTGAAGGCCAAGGTAAGTCTGGATGAACTGGAGGATGGAGAGATACTTGCCATCCGCATGAATGATGGGGAACCTGTTCAGAACGTTCCCAGAAGCCTTAAAGAAGAGGGACATCAGGTCTTAAAGCTGATCGATAATGAGGACGGGACCTATACCCTTTATGTAAAAAAAGTTGATACAGACTAAAGGGAGGTTTTATTATGGCAGCACGACTCAGCAAGGAGGACTTTGATACGGTCATCAGTGGGCAGGATGTTCCTGTGCTGGTTGATTTTTATTCGGATTCCTGTATTCCCTGCAAACAGCTTTCCCCGATTTTAGGAGATATTGAGGAGGAATACGAGGACAGGATCAAGGTATACAAAGTAAATGTCAATTTTGACCAGGAGATAGCCGCAAGGTTTCAGGTCATGAGTGCTCCTACATTGATTTTATTTCAAAAGGGAGAACCGGCAGACAAAAAACCGGGGCTTCAGAAAAAGGCAGACCTGAAAGCGTGGATAGACAGCTATCTGGCATAAGAATAGAGCGAAGAAGAAAGATGAGGATAAAGCAATGTTTATTACAGTAAGTGGAGAAAGAAAAGAAGTGAAGGACGGCATTACACTGCCGGAACTGATTGAGCTTGAGAAGGTAGAGACACCGGAATACGTTACAGTTTCCATCAATGAAGAGTTTGTGGAAAGCGGCAAAGTTGCTGAGACTGTGTTAAAGGAAGGAGATACGGTTGAATTCCTGTACTTTATGGGAGGTGGACAGTAATGCCGTTAACGGATGAGCAGATCGAAAGATATTCCCGCCATATTATCTTAAAGGAGGTTGGCGCGAAAGGACAGAACAAGCTGTTAAAAGCAAAGGTTCTGATCATTGGCGCAGGCGGTCTTGGTGCACCTGCAGCCATGTACCTTGCGGCAGCAGGCGTAGGCACTATCGGTATTGCCGATGCAGACGAGGTGGATCTCTCCAATCTTCAGAGACAGATCATCCACGGTACTGCAGATGTAGGCAAGGCCAAGGTAAAATCCGCCAAGGAAACCATCAATCAGATGAATCCCGATGTGACGGTAAACACCTATCGGACTTTTGTGACCAGTGAAAATGTCAGGGAACTGATCAGGGACTATGATTTTATTCTTGACGGAACAGACAACTTTCCTGCCAAATTCCTGATCAATGATGCCTGCGTTATGGAGAAAAAGCCTTTTTCCCATGCAGGTATTATCCGTTTTAAAGGACAGCTGATGACTTACGTGCCGGGACAGGGTCCCTGCTATCGATGTGTCTTTAAGAATCCCCCTCCGAAGGATGCGGTTCCCACCTGTAAGCAGGCGGGCGTGATCGGTGCCATGGGCGGTGTGATCGGAAGCCTTCAGGCCATGGAGGCAATCAAGTACATTATCGGCAAGGGCGAACTTTTGACAGGAAGCCTGCTCACCTATGATGCCCTGACTATGGAATTCCATAAGATCAAGCTTCCCAAGGATACTCATAACTGCCCTGTCTGCGGAGATCACCCTACCATTACGGAGCTGATTGATTATGAGCAGGCTGAGTGCGATTTAAAGAAGGAGCATTGATATGCTGCAGATAACGAAAAGTGACTATCAGAAAATATTAAATCATGCCATAGAGGGTCTTCCCAACGAAGCCTGCGGTCTGATCGCCGGCGTGGTGGAAAACGATGTGAAAGTGGTAAAGGAGGTTTACCTTCTTACCAATGTAGATGCCAGTAACGAGCATTTCAGCATGGATCCCAAAGAACAGTTTTCAGCGCTAAAGGATATGCGTGCAAAGGGCTATCAGCAGTTTGGAAACTGGCATTCCCACCCGGAATCGCCTTCAAGACCTTCCGAGGAGGACAAAAGGCTTGCCTATGATTCCAATGCAGATTATCTGATCCTGTCCTTGCAGGACAGGGAAAACCCTGTACTGAATGCTTTCCTGATTAAAAACCGCACAGAAGTTTCCAGGGAAGAAATTCAGTATGTTTAAAGAAGATTATCAATATAACTGCTGATACGCAAAGCGCATTGGCAGTTTTTTTATGCATATGGACCTGATGCATATGACTTTTTTGGGAAGACAGTTGCAGAAAACGGTAAGGCTGAATATAATAAGAACAGTTTAAATATTGCAAAAGGGATCAGAACAATGGAAAGAAAAACAATTGAAGACCTGGAACAGGATAACAGGGACAAGCTTGTAATAGATATCAGAAGCAAAGAGGATTTTGAAAAGGAAACCTATCCGGGTGCCATTAATATTTACTGGGAGGAATTTAAAGATCATCTCCATCAGGTACCAAAGGACAAGCCGGTGTACCTGATTTGCTATACCGGACAGAGAAGTGATGAGATCGTGCAGGAGCTTTCAGGAGAAGACTATGAAATCTACAGTATTGACGGCGGCTTTCGCTCCTATCTTCGCGTAAAGCTTCAAAGACTTATGCAGCAGGAAGACGTGTTGACGGATCGATGCAGGGATGTAGAACGCAGCATTGTGAAAAAGTTCCGCAAGGAAATCTGGCGGAAATTTACCAAGGCCATCAATGAATACGAGTTGATTCAGGATGGGGACAAGATCGCAGTCTGTATTTCCGGTGGCAAGGATTCCATGCTGATGGCAAAGCTTTTTCAGGAACTGGAACGACATGGCAGGAAAAATTTTGAGGTAGTATACCTTGTGATGAACCCGGGATACAATGAGATTAATTATCAGACGATTCTGAATAATGCGAAGCTGCTAAACGTGCCAATCACGGTTTTTAAAACAGAAATATTCGACACTGTTGCGGATATTACGGATTCCCCCTGCTATCTGTGTGCCAGAATGCGGCGGGGTTATTTGTACAGCAAGGCAAAAGAACTTGGCTGTAATAAGATTGCTCTTGGACATCACTTTGATGATGTGATTGAGACGATCCTTATGGGCATGCTTTACGGCGGTCAGATCCAGACCATGATGCCAAAACTCCACAGTACCAACTTTGAGGGCATGGAGCTGATCCGTCCCCTGTATCTTGTGAGAGAAGAGGATATTATCAAGTGGATGCACTACAATGAGCTTCATTTCATTCAGTGTGCCTGCCGTTTTACGGAGAACTGTGCTTCCTGCGGCGGTACGGAAAAGGGGTCCAAGCGTGCAGAAATCAAGGAATTGATCAGAGAACTGCGTCTGAAGAGCCCTCATATCGAAAAGAATATATTCAGAAGTGTGGAGAATGTCAATCTGAGTACTGTGATCGCTTACAAAGAAAATGGGATAAAGCATCATTTTCTGGATTCCTATGATGAAATGGTGGGAGCAGATGAGGAATAGAAAGCTTTGCAGAGGCAACTATCAGAAGAAAGACGAGGAAGAAAGATGGAGCAGAATGCAGAAGTATATAAAAAACTGGACAAATTAAAGACCTGTTTAAAGAGTCTTGGCAGCGTGGCAGTTGCTTTTTCAAGCGGCGTGGATTCTACCTTCCTCTTAAAAACAGCTCATGAGGTACTGGGAGATAATGTGATCGCAGTGACTGCCCGTTCCTGTTCTTTTCCAAGGCGGGAGCTTCGGGAAGCGGAAGAATTCTGTAAAAAAGAGGGGATCCGTCAGTTTATTGTGGATTCGGAGGAACTGGAAATCGAAGGTTTCCGCCAGAATCCAAAGAACAGATGCTATCTTTGTAAAAAAGAGCTGTTTGAGAAGATAAAGCAGATTGCCGGGGAGCAGAATATTGCCGCTGTGGCAGAGGGGTCCAATCTGGATGATAACGGTGATTACAGGCCGGGGCTTCTGGCAGTGGCAGAACTTGGGATTAAAAGCCCGTTGCGGGATGCCGGTCTGACTAAAAGTGACATCAGGGTTCTGTCTAAGGATATGGGATTGTCAACCTGGAATAAGCAGTCATTTGCCTGCCTGTCTTCCCGATTTGTCTACGGAGAAACTATTACGGAAGAAAAGCTTTCCATGGTAGATAAAGCCGAACAGCTTCTGCTTGATATGGGATTTCACCAGGTGCGTGTGCGCATTCACGGCATGATGGCGCGGATTGAAATCCTGCCTGATGAGTTTGACAGGCTGATGCAGAAGGAGAACAGGGAACGGGTCGTAAAAAGCTTTCGGGAATACGGCTTTACCTATGTGACAATGGATCTGCTGGGATACCGCATGGGAAGCATGAATGAGACGCTCAACAGGTAGAAAATCGAAATAGGAGACATTATCATTTTTACCAGAAAACAGATATATTATATGCGACAAAATAAACAAAATCGCCTGCAGGAAGCATTTTTTTACTTATAAAAAATTTTTTTCGGTGATAAAATAAAAGTATCAAAAGAACTGCACTTACAGGACAATTTGTCCGATAAGCAGGTGTCTTTGGGCTTTGATAGCAGAAAAGGAAGGTAGAAAAAATGAAACGAGTAAAAGCAGCATGTATCACGCAGACATTACACTTTATGTTGAAGGAAGACTTCGGTCATGAATATGCAGTGAAGCTTGTGGAGGAAGAAGTAGCCAAATATAAGAGACAGCTTGATAAGAGCGGAACAAAATACAGAATCTTATCTGAGACCAGACAGGATGATGATTCCATTATCATTGAGATCAAGAAACAGTACAACACTTCACCTGTCGGTACATATTTGGACTGATATTATATATGCTGTAGTGGTGAAAAGCCTGCCGGGAATGACGGCAGGCTTTTTGTGCATCTTACAGGACGGAAAGTGCAACCTGTCAAAACAGGCTTGCTTTTCCCTGCCAAAAATAATATAAAGGTTTCAGAGAGAAAAATCAGAAAGCCGGACATCCGGGAATGGAAGAAAGCATGAAAATCACATTGCAGCAGATCACCGATGGCAAGGAAGAGGTCATCATTAAGTACAGGCAGATGACGGATCAGATTGAAGGAATTGTAAAGTATATAGAGGGACAGAGTGAAAAGCTTCTTGGCACAAAAGACGGCAATCAGTTTCTTGTCAGCATCCACAAAGTCATTTATCTGGAAAGTGTGGATGGTGTCACATGGTTTTATACAAAAGACGAATCATACAGGTCAGAACTTACTCTTGCTCTGTGGGAAATGATGTATGTAAAGGAAGGTTTCTTCCGCTGCAGTAAATCCATGATCATTAACATTTATCATATTGAACAGCTGAAAAGCCTGCCGGGAAAGAGAATCGATGCGGCTATGGACAACGGGGAGCATGTCATTATCTCAAGACATTATTCCGGAGAACTGAGAAGCATATTGAGGAGGGAAGGGTAAGTGGAAGGAATAAGAAGATTTTTATCCCGTGAAATCGGGATTGAATTTAAAGTCTGCCTTTACTTTTGCATGATTCTGTTTTTTTATTTTATGTATCAGATCATACAGGGCAGCTTTAACGCAAGTATCCTGATCATGATGGAAATGGTATTTACCGCCTATTTTATAGGATATATCCAGGTATATCTTCTGAAAAATTTTGATGAGGCGGAGAAGCTTGGCAGAGAGGAAATCGGAAAGATATTACTTGGATCATTGACTTACACAGTCATCAGTTACGCTTTAAGCTGGTTTGACAGAAATCTTATGGCAACAATACTTTACTTTCTATATATGATGATCTGTTATTTAACCGTATTTCTTGCCTATAAGATAAAGCGCGATATCGACACGGTGCAGCTTAACCGGGAACTGGAACAGTTTAAAAGCGGAAAGGATAAGAGAGAGGAATGAAAAAACAGGAATTCGCCATATCTATTCAGAATCTGACAAAATATTACAGGAAGCACAAAGCGGTTGACCATCTTTCCCTGAATGTGGAAAAAGGTGATATCTTCGGGTTTCTTGGCCCTAACGGGGCAGGAAAATCCACCACCATAAGAAGCCTTCTTGGCCTGATTTCTTTTCAGGAAGGAGAAGCTGAAATTCTTGGAATGGATGTGAAAAGCCAACATAATGAAATTTTAAAGCAGGTTGGTTATATGCCTTCGGAAGCAATGTTTTATCCTTCCATGAAGGTAAAAGAGGTGATACGCTTTGCCGCAGATATGAGGAAGCTGGATTGTACCAGAGAAGCGGAAATGCTCTGTGAACGCCTTCAGGTAGACCAGAATAAAAAGATAGAGGAACTTTCCCTGGGAAACCGGAAGAAGGTCAGCATTGTCTGTGCCATGCAGCATAAACCCTCACTGTTTATTTTTGATGAACCTACAAGCGGTCTTGATCCGCTGATGCAGGCGGAATTTTTTAAACTGATTCTGGAATACAACAGACAGGGAACCACCTGTTTTCTTTCCTCCCATGTGCTGTCGGAAATTAAAAAATACTGTAATCATGCGGCAATCATCAAAGAGGGAAAGCTGATCTGTACCGATACGGTGGAAAATCTGACAAGGACAAACGCAAAGAGAATCCGCATGATCAAAGACGGCAGGGAAGAGGATTTTGTTTACAAAGGAGATCTGAATCAGCTTTTTGCCGGTTTTGCAGGACACAACATTGAAGATATCGTGATCGAGGAACCGGAACTGGATGAAATTTTTATGCATTATTATGAGGAGGAAAACAAATGATTCTTTTTAAACATGAAATGAAAATGAACAGGAAAAGCCTTCTCATATGGACCTTATGCGTGGGGCTTTCCTGCTTTGGATGTATTCTTCTGTATGCCAGTTTGGAGGAGTCGGTAAAAGGTATGGCAGAATCTTTTTCGGATATGGGAGCTATGTCTGTAGCGCTTGGTATGGACAAAATGAGTCTTGCCACTTTAAAAGGATATTATGCTACGGAAATTGCCATGATGCACAATCTCCTTGGAGCCATGTTTGCGGCGATTCTCGGAACAGGCTTTTTATCGAAAGAAGAGGCAGGGCATACTTCGGAATTTTTAAATACCATGCCCATAGGAAGATGCAGGGTCGTGCTTCAGAAATATTTGGCATTTATTTGCAATATTCTTTTACTGAATCTCATCTGTACGGGAATGTACCTGATCGGATTTGTAATGATGGGTGAGGAAATCAACGGAAAAGAGATGTTCCTTTTTCATTTTGCTTCCTGGTTTATGCAGATAGAAGTGGGAACCATCTGCTTTATGATCTCTGCTCTTACCAAAAGGAATCAGATAGGAGCAGGACTTGGAATCGCCGTATTTTTGTTCGCTTGTGATATGATGTGCCGGATTATACCGGCAATTGAGGATATCAAATATGTGACACCTTTTTACTTTGCAAATGCAGCCGACATCTTCACGGAGAGCGGGATCAATGGTATCATGCTGGCAGTGGGAGCAGTTGTGACAGTCTGCTGCCTTGCAGCTGCCTTCTTTTCCTACGCGAGAAAGGATCTGGCACAATAAGCGGATAACAAGAAACGCAAAAAGGTACCCAATGTATGTCTTCCTGTACAAGGAAAGACTGCATTGGGTTTTGTTGTTTTGCACAGAAATGATTATGCATTGAAGGAAAAATATGGTACAATAAAAATAAATATCAGAAAATTCAGAAGAATCAATTTGTTCAAAAGATGCGGAAGATGAAAGGCAAAAGGAGGTAATGAACATGACATATGATGAAATTGTTAAAAACTGGAATCAAAACGCAGAGGTGTCATTCATGGATTTCCTGAATATTGCAAAAGCAATATCACAGGTGTATCCGATGATCGTGCTTGCAGATCTGTCGAAGAATACATATACAATGATCCGTGATGAAGGATTCCTTTGTAATGAGATTGCAACCTCCGGTTGCTATGATGATATGATTGATGACAATATGGACAATATACATCCGAATTATCAGAAGCTTTTCTATGAATGCTTTTCCAGAGAGCATTTGATACGAAATTTCAACGAGGGAAAGACAGAAGTATATGCGGAATTATATCAAAAGGACAAACAGGGACAGTATCACTGGGTATCCACACACGTGATAAAGATTGAAAGTGAGTCCGGAGATATTATGCACATCTGTCTGAACCGTGTGCTGGATGGAATCACTGAGAAGAGATATAGCAAGAGAAGATGAAAAAGAAAGTCGGTATTGTGCTTCTTGCAACAGCCTGTGTTGTGCTTCTTTTGCTTGCGGGCTGGAAATTATCATTTATATGACAATCAGTTCTTCTACAGAAATCGGGAACAGAATGTGCAAAGCAGGATTAAATAACAGGATGACAGTCCCGGAGGATCTCAACATTTTCCTCCGGGATTTTTTTGGGGTCAAAAGTTCACAGATTTTTCACAAAATAATTAGCACTCACCTCTTGACAGTGCTAACAATGCGTGTTATATTACAAATAGAACAAGGGAAGAGAAAAAAATAAATAATTCGAATCCCGGTTAAAATTATTATAGCTGGCATTTATGTCAAGGAAAGAATGGAGGAATGACTTATGTTAATGCCTAGTATTTTTGGAGAAAACGTATTTGATGATTGGATGGATTTTTCATTTCCTGATATTGATAAGAAGCTGTACGGAAAACATGCAAAGAATGTGATGAAGACAGATATCAGGGAAACGGATGAGGGCTACGAGCTGGTAGTTGATCTGCCCGGATTTAAGAAGGATGAAATCGAGGTTCAGCTTGAAAACGGATATCTGACCATATCCGCTGCAAAGGGACTTGACAAGGATGAGACTGATAAGCAGGGCAGATACCTTCGTCAGGAACGTTTCGCAGGTTCTATGAGCAGAAGCTTCTATGTTGGTGAGGACTTCACAGAGGAAGATATTCACGGAAAGTTTGAGAATGGTATCCTGAAGCTGGATATTCCTAAGGTAGAAGCAAAGAAAGTAGAACAGAAGAAGCATATAGCAATTGAAGGCTGATGCGTATTTCCTGCCCCGGGATTTATCCCGGGGCATTTTTAATATAGGCAACATACATTTGATCCGATGAGAAAGAGGGCGATGGTAATGAGCAAAAAAAGAGATTATTATGAAGTCCTTGGCATTGATAAAAGGGCGGATGAAGCAGCCATAAAAAAAGCTTACAGAAAACTTGCCAAAAAATATCATCCGGATACCAATGCAGGAGATTCCGGGGCGGAGGAAAAATTCAAGGAAGTTACGGAAGCATATAATGTGCTGAGTGATAAGGAGAAAAGAAAATTATATGATCAGTTCGGTCATGCAGCCTTCGAGGAAGGTGCCGGGGAACCTCATTTTCATGGTAATCCGCAGGGCAGCTATCAGGAGTTTCATTTTAACGGTTCCGATGTTGATCTGGATGATCTGTTTAGCGATATCTTCGGGCATGGATTCGGAAACAGTCATTTTGGAGCCGACTCTTTCGGCGGTGGTCATTTCACCGGCAGTCACTTTGAGGACAGTTCTTTCAGAGGCGGTTCCCGTCAAAGCAGTTATCAAAAGAAGGGACAGGATGTGATGGCGAAGGTAGAGGTCAGCTTTGAGGAAGCCGCTCTTGGCTGTGACAAGATCATTCATTTCCAAAATTCTGACGGTTCCCTTCAGTCTTTACAGGTACACATTCCCGCAGGAATAGATACAGGACAGAAGGTAAGACTAAAGGGGAAAGGAATGCCCGGAAGAAACGGCGGCGGATCGGGTGATCTTTTCCTGGAAGTACAGATCCGGGAAAGCACCTTCTATGAAAGAAAAGGTACGGATGTTTATACCACTGTCAATGTTCCTTTTGTTACCGCTGCCCTGGGTGGCGAAGTGATTGTAGATACTCTTTACGGAAAAGTAAGTTGTAAAATTAAAGAAGGCACTCAGTCAGGAACAAAGATACGTCTTCGCGGAAAAGGAATCGTTTCCATGAAAAATCCTTCTGTCAGGGGAGACCACTATGTGATCGTACAGATTCAGGTGCCGAGGCATCTGAAGCCGGAAGCAAAGAAAAAACTGCAGGAGTTCAATGCTGTCGCATAATATGAAAATTTTTCATATGCTCTTTATAGATTTTTAATAAAATTGTTAGCACTCTATATTGACGAGTGCTAATTACGGTGTTATATTTTAGCTATAACAAGAGGAAAGTGAGGAGTGCTTATGAATATAAATAAATTTACCCAGAAATCCATGGAAGCTGTGGAAGGCTGTCAAAAGCTTGCCTATGAGTACGGCAACCAGGAAATCGAGCAGGAACATCTGCTATACAGTCTTCTTACTATGGAAGACAGTCTGATTCTGAAACTGATTGAAAAGATGGAAATCAATACACAGTACTTTACCAATAAGGTAGAGGAAGCCATCAGCAAAAGAACCAAGGTGCAGGGCGGCCAGCCTTATGTAGGTCAGGATCTGAACAAGGTACTGATTTCTGCGGAGGATGAACTGAAAAACTTTGGCGATGAATATGTGTCAGTAGAGCATCTGTTCCTTGCCATGATTAAACACCCCAATAAGGCAATCAAAGAGTTGTTTAAAGAGTTTGGCATTACAAGAGAGCGTTTTCTGCAGGCACTTTCCACTGTAAGAGGCAATCAGAGAGTAACCTCAGATAATCCGGAAGCCACTTATGATACCCTTGCCAAGTATGGTCAGGACCTGGTGGAAAAAGCAAGAGAGCAGAAGCTGGATCCTGTAATCGGCAGAGATGGCGAGATTAGAAATGTGATCCGTATTCTTTCCCGTAAGACCAAGAATAATCCGGTGCTGATCGGTGAACCCGGCGTAGGTAAGACGGCTGTGGTTGAGGGGCTTGCCCAGCGTATTGTAAAAGGCGATGTGCCCCAGGGTCTTAAGGACAAAAAGATTTTTGCGCTGGATATGGGTGCGCTGGTTGCCGGTGCCAAGTATCGCGGTGAGTTTGAGGAACGTCTGAAAGCGGTGCTTGAGGATGTAAAGAACAGCAACGGACAGATCATTCTGTTTATCGATGAACTGCATACCATTGTGGGAGCGGGCAAAACAGACGGCGCCCTCGATGCGGGCAATATGTTAAAGCCCATGCTGGCAAGAGGCGAACTGCATTGTATCGGTGCCACCACACTGGATGAATATCGCCAGTATATTGAAAAAGATGCTGCTCTTGAGCGAAGATTCCAGCCTGTTATGGTGGAAGAACCTACGGTAGAGGATACCATTTCCATTCTGCGTGGACTTAAGGAGCGATATGAGGTTTACCATGGAGTCAAAATCATGGATAATGCGCTGGTAAGTGCAGCGGTGCTTTCCAACAGATATATTTCCGACAGATTTTTGCCGGATAAGGCAATCGACCTTGTGGATGAAGCCTGTGCACTGATCAAAACGGAGCTGGATTCCATGCCTACAGAACTGGATGAACTGAACCGTAAGGTTATGCAGCTTGAAATTGAAGAAATTGCCCTGAAAAAGGAAGATGACAGGCTGAGCCGGGAGAGACTTGAGGTACTGCAGAAGGAGCTTGCTGAGCTTAGGGATGAATTCAGCAACCGCAAGGCACAGTGGGAGAATGAGAAAGCTTCCGTAGAAAAGCTGTCAAAGCTCCGTGAGGAGATTGATTCCGTCAACAGTCAGATTGAGATTGCCCAGCGTGAAGGCGACTACATGAAGGCCAGTGAACTGAATTACAGCACCCTTCCGTCTCTGAAAAAGCAGCTGGAAATTGAAGAAGAACAGGTGAAGAATAAAGATTTATCCCTGGTTCATGAAAGCGTTTCCGAGGAGGAAATAGCAAAGATCATCTCCAGATGGACGGGAATTCCCGTAGCAAAGCTGACGGAAAGCGAGAGAAACAAGACACTGCATCTGGACGAGGAACTGCACAAACGTGTGGTAGGTCAGGACGAAGGTGTTACCAAGGTGACGGAAGCTATTATCCGTTCCAAAGCGGGAATCAAGGACCCCACAAAGCCTATCGGTTCCTTCCTTTTCCTTGGTCCTACCGGTGTAGGTAAGACCGAACTTGCCAAATCACTGGCAGCAGCCTTGTTTGATGACGAAAATAATATGGTCCGTATTGATATGAGCGAGTACATGGAGAAATATTCCGTGTCCAGACTCATCGGAGCGCCTCCCGGATATGTGGGATATGAGGAAGGCGGACAATTGACCGAAGCAGTCAGAAGAAAACCCTATTCCGTTGTTCTTTTTGATGAGATTGAAAAAGCCCACCCTGATGTATTCAATGTTCTTCTCCAGGTACTGGACGATGGGCGTATCACGGATTCCCAGGGACGTACTGTAGACTTTAAGAATACTATACTGATCATGACCTCCAATATCGGAGCTTCTTACCTGCTTGACGGTATTGATCAGAACGGCAATATCAGCGAAGAGGCGGAAAAGATGGTTATGGAAGAACTTCGCGCCCACTTCAGACCGGAATTTTTGAATCGTCTGGATGAAACTATTTTGTTCAAACCATTGTCCAAAGATAACATCGGTGGTATCATTAAACTGATCATAGCGGATCTGAACAGGCGTCTTGAGGATAAGGAGCTTACGGTGGAACTTTCACCGGCAGCAGAAACATTTATTATAGAAAATGCCTATGATCCTGTCTATGGTGCAAGACCGTTAAAACGTTATATCCAGAAGTATGTGGAAACTCTTTCCGCGAAGCTGATCTTGTCAGATCAGGTGGAGCAGGGTGACACAATCTGGATTGATGTGAATGGCGGAGAACTTACTGCCAGTGCGAAAAGGAGCTGAAAAATGATTCCACAGGATCCTGTTATGCTTTTGAGCTATGTAAATCTGAAACTCCGTGATTTCTACGGAAGTCTGGATACGATGTGCGATGACATGGATGTCAGTAGACATGACATAGAAGAAAAGCTGAAAACCATCGGTTATTTTTATGACAGTGAACGAAATCAGTTTATCTGAGACAAGTGAATAGGAATTACAAAAAATGAAAACGCTATGCAAAAGGTTATTCCATTGCATGGCGTTTTTTGACTGGTAAAACGATTCCGGTTTTGATTTGAAATAAATGATTGAAGTGCCGGGCATTTTGGAATATACTTAACAAGTGTGCTTTTGTAAAATAGTGCAGAAGTGTCATAAATATTGAGAGATTTTATTAAAGGAGTTTTTCAGTGGATCAGCAGTGGGACAATGAAGAAATGATCAGACAGCGGCGCCGGCAAAGAGTCAGGGAAATGCAGCGGCGAAAGAGAAAGCAGATGCTTTTTCGAAGGTATATCCGAACCTTTGCAACCTTTGTGGTTGGCGTGATGATTCTGCTTATTTTGATAGTTACGGGAGTAAAGGTTTTTCATAAAACTGATGATAGGGAAAATACAGAAACAGAAGAAAATGACAGTAGTGTCATTAATGAGACGTTAAGCGTACAGATTGAAAACGGAGCAGAAAGCAATATTGAGGAAGATAGTCAAAAAGCAGAATTACCGGTGGAAACCGAAATTCGGAAAACATACAGTGCCAAAACCACTGCGGATACAAAATCGGTAGGAGAAGATGTCATCAGTAAGCATGCGATTCTGATTGATTTAGGCAATGACAGTATTCTTGCACAGAGAGATGCATCAAGTATTATTTATCCTGCATCCATGACCAAAATCCTTACGGTGCTGGTGGCAGCAGAAAACATCAGGGAAGAAGATCTTGATGATACATTTACAATAACGATAGATATTACAGATTACTGCTACAGTAATGATTGCAGTGCAGTGGGATTTGCCCAGGATGAAGTTGTTACTGTCCGGGATCTGTTTTATGGAACTATTCTGCCTTCCGGTGCAGATGCGGCAGTAGGGCTTGCAACTTATGTGGCGGGAAGTCAGGAAGCCTTTGTGGATTTGATGAATAAGAGGCTTGAAGAGCTTGGCCTTTCTGAAACTGCACATTTTACCAACTGTGTGGGACTTTATAACGAAGATCATTACTGTACCCTTTATGATATGGCAATGATATTGGAGGCAGCCATTGACAATGAGTTCTGCCGGGAGGTTCTTTCGGCACATACCTATACCACGTCAGCCACAGAGCAGCATCCGGAGGGAATCACCATTTCCAACTGGTTTCTTCGCCGTATTGAAGACAAGGATACCGGTGGTGAGGTGATCTGCGGCAAGACAGGCTATGTGGTGCAGTCCGGAAACTGTGCGGCAAGTTATGGCATTGACGCTGCAGGAAAAGAATATCTCTGTGTTACGGCTGATGCTACCAGCAGCTGGAGATGCATATACGATCATGTTGCTCTGTATAAACAATTTGCTACCGGAGAATCGGAAGAGGATGTGTCAGGAAGCAGTGAGGAGAAAACGTAGGAACAGTGAAAAATTTACCGTTTATGCATGGGAAGATTTTTGGGGCATATAAATAGAATAAGGCTTTCCATAAAAAAGATGCTCTGATATATGAACTTAAATAAGAGAATTTTATCCTGTATCTTATTACTGATTTTGCTTGCAATCATTTGTCTTTTCGGATACCGGCAGAAAGAATATCGGCAGACAGAAGCATTCCCCACAATGGGAACAACTGTTTCTCAGGATGGCAGCAAAAAAATAGCGCTGACTTTTGATGATGGTCCCCATCCCTATTATACAGTGCAGCTCCTGAAAGGCCTGAAGGAGCGGAATGTGAAAGCATCCTTTTTTATTACGGGAAAAAATGCGGAGGCTTATCCGGAAATTGTGAAGGAAATCTATGAGGATGGTCACCTGATCGGCAACCACACCTACAGTCATACGCAGTTAACTGCTAAAAATGAAGATGCCTTTAAGCAGGAGCTGCTCAGGACCAACGAAGCGATAAAGGAAGTGACAGGAGAGGATACCATTTATGTCCGCCCGCCCTACGGCAGTTGGAATAAGGAGTTTGAAAAGGAACTGAACATGTTCCCGGTACTGTGGACCATAGACCCTCTTGACTGGTGCAGCAGTGATGTTTCCTGCATTGTAAACAACGTCTGCTCCAAGGCAGGAGAGAACGACATTATATTAATGCATGACCAATACAAGACGACTGTAACGGCAGCTCTGAAGATCGTGGACAAACTGACAGAAGAAGGTTATGAGTTTGTCACGGTGGATGAGCTGCTGTTTGACTAAAAAATATTCAATCTGAATAAAAACAGAAAATAAAATACAAATAACACTGTTAATTTTGACGAAAATATACTATACTAAAATACAAATACGCGAGATTATCTTTTGGGAGGGTACAGCATGAAATTATCGGCAAAAAAATCAAAACCGCCAATAGAAAAGGAGCCCAAAGCTCCAAAGAAAGCAAAGGAGCCAAAAGCTCCGAAGAAAGAAAAGCAGCCTAAAGTTCCAAAAGAGCCAAAGAAGAAACTACTGAAATCAGTAAAGTTGCAAAAGAAAGAAAAACAGCAAAAGACAGGTCAAAAGGAGAAAGAGCCTAAAGCTAAAAAGGCAAATATACTGTTTGGCCTTAAAAATAAAATATATATCTGCTTTATTGTGCCAATTATTTTTATGATAGCCGTAGGTTTTATTTCTTATCATTATGCGGCAGAAGGATTAAGTGAAAAGTTTAAGGAAGCGTCCACCCAGACAGCCAATATGGCGATACAGTATCTGGATACCAGCTGTACCTATATTCAGTCCGAAGGTATGAAGTATGCTTTTGACAGCAATATTGAGAATTACACGTTGGGAATGCCGGGAAAGAGTGCTGTTGAAAAGTCGAATTTCTTAAGTGATACCAGAGTAACGCTTTTAGCCTCTCAGACCTCCAATCCCTTTATAAGCAATATACATATTATTCCCAAGGAAGGAATCCAGATCATCAGCTCGGCTTCCTCCGACAGATATGATGGTTTCTATGATGCGTATTGTGAGGAAATGCTTACTTATTCTGTGGATGGACGTACCATGCCGAAGTGGGTGGAGGAGCATCCTCTTTTAGATGAGCATATGGGGCTTTCCGGTGATGACTATTTTGTTGCTTATCAGACCCAGTCCAATAAGAAATTTGCTTATATAGTTATTGATGTGAAGTCAGATGCGCTTATGGGTATTCTGCAGGATATGGATCTTGGAGATGGCAGTATCACAGGTTTTGTTACTGCCGGCGGAAAGGAAATGATCAGTGAAAACCTTGCAGAGGGAGAGATAAGCCTTCTTCAGGATGGCGAAAGTGCATTTGCACAGCAGGAGTTCTATTTACAGAGCCTTAACAGTGAAGATGCGGCGGGAGCCATGGATGTGACATGGAAGGGCAGGGATTATTTATATATTTATGCAAAAAGTGAAATATGCAATGTAACCCTGTGTTCCCTGATTCCCCTTAGTGTAGTTACGGGACAGGCTGAAAAGATCAAGATAATTACCATAACCCTTGTGATACTGGCAGCTATCGTATCTTTCCTGATCGGTACCTTTATTACTTTCGGAATCCAGAGAAATATGAAGACCATTTCCCGGAAACTGGATGAGGTTGCCAAAGGAGATTTGACAGTCAGTGTAAAGGCTCATGGCAGGGATGAGTTCCAGTCTCTGGCAACATCCGCCACCAACATGATTCATAATAATAAAAAACTGGTACAAAAGCTGACAGGAACTGTTAAGCAGCTTGAAAATTCCACAAATGAAGTAAGTAATGCTTCCGATGACATTAACAGCTGTTCTGCGGATATCTCCAGAGCGATTAGTGAAATCAGTGAAGGCATGTCAAAGCAGGCTGAACACGCGGAGGAATGTGTCATCAAGACCAATACGCTGTCTGAGAAGATGAAAGATATCAGCGACATGGTGGAAGAAGTGGAAGCTTTGGTTGACAGGACCGAAAAGATGATCGAACAGGGAACAAAAATGGTCAATGTTCTGGGAAACCGGGCAAGGGAGACCTCAGAGATCACTGCAAGAGTAGGAAACAGCATTGAAATGCTGAAGACGGAATTCGAAATCATTAACGGTTTTGTACAGACCATAAGTGATATTTCCGGACAGACCAATCTGCTTTCGCTGAATGCTTCCATAGAGGCGGCAAGGGCAGGAGCAGCCGGACGTGGCTTTGCGGTCGTTGCAGAAGAAATCCGTAAGCTTGCGGATGATTCCAATAAAGCAGCAGAGGAGATACGTAACAATGTTGACAATATCAGCGCCCAGACCTTAAGCAGTGTAAAAAGTGCAAAAGAAGCAGAAGCCATGGTTGCCCTGCAGACAAAAGCAGTGGATGAGGTTGTCAGCGTATTTAAGAATATGAGTGAACAGATGGAAGAATTGTTCACTAATCTGAAGAAGATTGCGGACAGTACGGAATCGGCAAATGTCGAGCGAAATGATACGCTGGATGCAGTGGAAAATATTTCAGCCATTATCGAAGAAACGGCAAGCGGTTCGGAACTGGTTCACGGAATGGCAATGCAGCTTCTCAGTAATGTTGAAAAATTAAATGAAACCGCAAAGAACCTGGATGAAAATATGAACGGACTGAAGACGGAAATTTCGGCTTTTAAAGTAGATTAGCATTTTGATTTCCGGTGAAGAAATAAGAAGTGCCCCTCAAGGTCGAGGGGCACTTCTGTTTTTGACGATACTCTATTATGCTATTTATGCTCCTGCAGCCAGCGCATGGCGGTATAAGCATAAACAGCGCTTCCTGAAGGAAGAACTTCTTCGTCAAATTTTGCCTTGGGATGATGCTGGGGATAGCAGTAGCCCTGATCAGGCTGACCTGCAGCCAGTGCCAGCATAATGGAAGGCACTTCCTGGGAAACAAAGGCAAAATCCTCTGAGCCTGATGTTTTGGCAGGTTTGCTTTCGCCGGACATGGCATTTAACTGGCCGGCAGTAAAGGCCCTGGCAGATCCAAGAAGCTCTTTGACATATTTAGCGGTATCTGTCGATAATGCGTTGTTATTGAGAAGAGTGGGGCATCCGTTCCCAAAAGAAACCGTAGCACTTCCACGGAAGGTTTCTGCCACGCCACCTGCAATTTCCGTTATTCTTGTCTTGATATAGTTTCGCACCTCTTCGTCATAGGTACGGATGGAACCGGTAAGTTCAACCGTATCGGGGATAACGTTGGCAGCATTACCGGCATGAATAGACCCAACGGTCAGAACGGCTTCATCCATGATGGCAAGCTCTCTTGCATGAAGCTCCTGCAGAGCAATTATGGTATGAGCTGCAATGTTGATGGGATCAATACCGGTATTTGGCATGGAACCATGGCATCCCTTTCCCTGAATTTTTATGGTAAAGAAATCACAGGCAGGAGCGCTGACACCACCGTCACAGACAATGACGGTACCGGGGGCCATAGGCATATTTGTCATAACGTGGATCATCAATGCAGCATCTACGTCGGGATTTTTTAAAAGTCCCGATTCGATCATGTCGTGAGAGCCTTCAAAGATTTCTTCCGCAGGCTGGAAATCCAGCTTAATGGTACCTTCTATTTCATCCTCATGCTGTTTTAAAAGACGTGCAGCTCCAAGCAGCATAGCGGTATGCATATCGTGTCCGCAGGCATGCATTTTGCCGGTAGGTGACTGAAAATCCACATCTGCTTCCTCTTTTATAGGCAGGGCATCCATATCGGCTCTGATCATAAATACCTTGCCGGGCTTCCTGCCGCCTGCAAGAACGGTAAGACCTGCTTTGCCACATTTTGCCGGCTCATAGCCCATCTGTGTCAGCTGCTGTTTTACATAGGCTACAGTGTCTTTTAAATCAAACCCCGTTTCTGCATGAGTGTGCAGATAACGACGGTCACTGGTAATCTGATCTTTCAATGATAAAGCTTCTGTTAATAATTCCTGTTCTGTCATGATTTCCCTCCATTTTGTTCAGTTTACAAAAAAGGCGCTCTTTCCGGCGAGCGCCCCTGCTGTTTCAATAAACCAATGATAGCAACAGTGATGTTATTTGTCAACTTAATAATTACATGTGTTATGTGGCTGATAGTTTATATGACGTATGCGCAGGAAAATTCATGATGTTGCCACAAAAATTTTCTGATCAAAGGAGAGAGAAGTACAGGCAGCATCTATGAAATTCTGATTTGTTTAATTTTTATAAAAAAGCAAGAAAATCAAGGAAAAAACTTGACATAATGCATAGAAATGTAGAGAATAGATATATAAGAAACTATCTAAAATGACAGAAAGGGCGCTATCCGACTTAAGGAAATGAAAACGCAAGGGGTTTTAGAAATGAAAATTAGTGATTTTATGGATTTAGGGAAATTTCAGAGTATTCAGGATCAGTTCTCTGATGCAACAGGCCTGGCAGCTATTGCTGTGGACGCAGAAGGAAATTACATAACCAAAGGAAGTAATTTCACGGATTTTTGTATGAAGTATACCAGAAACAGTACGGAAGGATGCAGAAGATGCGTAAAGTGTGATACAGAATGTAAAGGCACTTATTTCTGCCATGCAGGACTTATGGATTTTGCATCAGATATTATTGTTGAGGGAGAAAAAGTAGGTTCAATCATTGGTGGACAGGTATTGCCCGGAGAACCCGATGAGGAGAAATTCCGTGGAATTGCAAGAGAGCTTTCCATTGATCCGGATGAATATATTGCCGCACTTAAGAAAGTGCCTGTCCGCGCTGAAAAGGCGATTCGCGCGGCAGCCGCTCTGCTTTCTGATGTGATCAATCAGGTGGTCAATCTGGAATATATGAAGTATAAGAACAGCCAGAGACTGAATGTCTTTGATGATGAACTTGCTGTAGCTACCAAGACAGTGGATGTGATCAATAAGAAGACCAAAGAGCTTGAGAGTATTGCTTCCAAACAGAATATTCTTGCCTTAAATGCTTCTATTGAATCAGCAAGAGCCGGTGTGGCAGGTGCAGGTTTTGCCGTAGTTGCCAAGCAGATGGGTGAACTGGCAAGCCAGTCAGCAGGCATTCACCGTGAGATCAGTGATGCAGCCAAGCAGATCAGGGAATCCGTCATAAAAATGAATCATAAGAACGATTAATACAAGGATAAATAGCCTTACATAACAGGCCCGTTACGTTTCTCAAGAATCGTAACGGGCTGTTTTTCTGAAAAACTCCTTGGCGGCAGAGGGTTGATAGAGTATAATATGATGCAGGGATTCGAGCAAAAAAATAAATGAGGAAAGACAATGGATTTATTTGAATATATGAGAGCTTCCAGCATGGAGAAGGAATCTCCTCTGGCAGCCAGACTTCGTCCCACCACACTTGACGAAGTCGTGGGACAGCAGCACATCATTGGAAAGGACAAACTGCTGTACCGTGCAATTAAAGCCGATAAATTGAGCTCCATCATCTTTTACGGACCGCCCGGTACCGGGAAAACGACGCTTGCAAAGGTCATTGCCCATACTACCAGTGCGGAGTTTACCCAGATCAATGCCACCGTAGCCGGCAAGAAGGATATGGAAGAGGTGGTGAAGGCGGCCAGGGATACTCTTGGTATGTACGGCAAAAAGACCATTCTTTTTATTGATGAGATTCATCGTTTCAATAAGGGGCAGCAGGATTATCTGCTTCCTTTTGTGGAGGACGGTACGCTGATTTTGATAGGAGCTACTACAGAGAACCCCTATTTTGAAGTGAACAGTGCGCTGATCTCACGTTCCATTATTTTTGAATTGAAGCCTTTAAGCAGAGAGGATGTTAAGACGCTGCTCAAAAGGGCCGTTTATGATAAGGAAAAGGGTATGGGCGCTTATGATGCAGTGATCGAGGAGGATGCGCTTGACTTTCTTTCCGATGTGGCAGGCGGGGATGCCAGACATGCACTGAATGCGGTGGAGCTTGGCATTATGACTACACAGCGCGCAGAGGACGGAAAGATACATATCACGCTTGAGGTGGCACAGGAATGCATCCAGAAACGCGCGGTGCGTTATGATAAGACAGGTGACAATCACTATGATACCATTTCCGCCTTTATCAAAAGTATGCGGGGGTCCGATCCGGACGCGGCAGTTTATTATCTTGCCAGAATGCTGTATGCGGGAGAAAGCGTTACCTTTATAGCAAGAAGAATCATGATCTGTGCGGCGGAGGATGTAGGCATGGCAGATCCTCAGGCTCTGCAGGTGGCGGTAAACGCTTCCCTGGCGGTGGAGCGGGTAGGTATGCCGGAGGCGCAGATCATTTTATCGGAGGCTGCCATGTATGTGGCGTGTGCTCCCAAGAGCAATGCCTGTGTACAGGCAATAGGAGAAGCTATGAGTGAAGTAGAACAGACCGGAAATCTTCCCATTCCCACCCATCTGCAGGATGCCCACTATAAAGGGGCGTCTAAGCTTGGACACGGAACGGGATATCAATATGCACATGATTATCCGAATCATTATGTGGAGCAGCAGTATCTGCCCTATGAACTGAGCGGAAAGGAATTTTATCATCCCTCAGGCAACGGATACGAGGTCAAGATTAAAGAACATATGAGTCGCATCAAGAGAGAAGCAAAGGAAAAATAGCATGAATTCAGATACCGGAAATCAGAAAAATCATCCCGGCAAAAGAAAAGGTAAAAAGATACGTAAGATAAAAAAGAAAAAAAATAGCAAAGGTCTTGTATTTGTGCTGGCCGGTATTCTGGCAGCGGGTATCGTTGTTGCGGCAGCCCTGATTTACTTTCTGCTCATCAGAGAGCAGCAGACGGAAACAGAGTCTTCAGGGGCGGAGAATATTGCGGAGAGCCTGATTGAGGAAAGACAGGAAGAGGAAGCAGAAGAAATTCTGGGTTCCGACATCATCGATCACATCATCACAGCGGAAAATGCGGTGAATGAGGCATTTAACAGCAGACCTAAGACTTATGAACTGACAGAAAAAGATGCGGCAGGTTTTCCGGGGATAGAATCCTGTCTCATTGATTCTGATTCGGGAAAGGTAGCAGTGACAGTCACAGGTGACGGAATTCCTGCAAGCGATGATAAATATTATTATCTGTTTGCTCTGAATACTTACGATACGGAAATTACAGAGGACGATGAGTATATTACAAGAGAATATAAGGACACAGATGTTGTGTTGCAGGCTTCTCTCAATTATAATCGTTCAAACAGCAGACTTTTTAAGAAGTTTGTGGTGGCAGTGAAAGAAGACGGAAAGTTCGTACAGGTGGGTACGTCAAGATATATTACCAATCCGGAGGTTATTGCAAAGTATACTTCCGTTTATCAGCAGCCTGCTTCCAAGAAGGGGCTTCTGGTGGATCCCAACCGGCTCCGGGGAAGTGAACTGGATGATTTGGGCGTAAAGCAGGCAGTTTATAATATTCCTGTGGCAAGGCTTCTGGGACCCACAACCAGCAGTGCCTATCCTACCATCCAGTATACTTATAACGGCAGAACCTACACTTTTAACGGGCAGGTGGTAGCAGAGTATGATCTGGTGTTCAGTACATTGACTGCAAAGGGAATTACCACAACAGCCATTATTTTAAATAATTATTCCTCCTCCTATCCCCAGTTGATTCACCCCAGTGCAAGAAGCGGAGGTTCGGCACCCTACTATATGTTTAATGGGGCAGAAGAATCCGGTGTAGAGTATATGGCGGCAATTGGCACCTTTCTTGCAGAACGGTATTCGGGAAGTGCTCATGGAAGGATATCCAACTGGGTCATCGCTAATGAGATCAATGCCAGAAAAGAATGGAACTATATGGCTCAGGTCGATATTGCTACTTATGTGGAGGAGTATGCCAAGGCATTTCGTGTTTTCTATACGGCAATCAAAAGTGTCAGCAGCTCTGCCAGAGTGTACATGCCCATTGACCAGCAGTGGGACAGAAATCTTAAGAATAATCCCAACTACGATGGCAGGGATATTCTGGATGAATTTAACAGGAATATTACGGAAAAAGGAAATATTGACTGGGGACTTGCCCAGCATCCCTATAATGTACCCCTGACAGAAGCCAGAATCTGGAAATCCAACAAGCTGGTGACTCACAGTGTCAATACTTCCATGATCACCATGGCAAATATTGAGGTGTTGACAAATTATATGGAGCAGGAACAGTTTCTCAATGACAAGGGAGAGGTAAGAAGTATTCTTTTAAGTGAGCAGGGTTATACATCAAGTGCGGGAGAGGCGGTGCAGGCAGCAGCTTTTGCCTATGCCTACTATAAAGCGGAAAATAATCCTCATATTGACGGATTCCTTCTGAACCGGCAAACGGATGCGCCGGAGGAGGTTGCTCAGGGACTTGCTTTCGGCTTGAATAATTCAAGTGGCAGTCACAAGCAGATCTATAATGTGTTTAAATATATTGATACCCCTGACCATGCAAAGTATACGGATTTTGCAAAGAGCATCATCGGAATTTCCAGTTGGAGCGAAATCATGTATTAACGGAAGCAGGTAAGAAAAATAAGTTGTTGAGCAAAAAGAGAACCGGCAGTCTTAGACTGCCGGTTCTTTTAAAATAGTTGTCCTACAAGATACTGATAGATTTCCTGATTTTTCTTTTGCCAGTTTTCACAGATGGAAATGGCGGTTTCCTCAAGGGGAACGGAAATAGTAAGGTCAATCAGGTTGATTCCCTTATCCTTGGCGGTAAGGTGGGCTTCATATTCGCCGGATGTGGATTTATAATAATCGGAAATGATAGAAACCTCGTTTCGAAGCTCCATTTCATTATCCCGGAGATATTCGTCAATTTCTTTTTTGATGGAATTGCTGATCTGGTTGCCGAAAAATTCAAGGGTCTGCTTTCCGTCCTGAGTCAGTATCAGGTGAGTCCGGTTGCGGATGGATTGGGCGCTGACAAGACCTGCATCAATCAATTCCCCAATGGCCTGCTGAAGGGAGAGGAAGTTGGTGTACTCTCTTTCCAGTATAAAATCACCGATTTGTGCCTTGGTAAGGGGAAAATTCACCCGGTTCAGCATATATAATACAATCAGTTTATAAAGCGTCAAAGGGTCTGACATAGTTTACTCCTTTTCTTCATATAATCTGCCCTGCAAGGCTTTCCGTTCTTTCATCTGTCTGTGCAGTGCATTCAGAACGTCACGTTTATTGGCGCTCCAAAGAGGTGCCAGTAATAATGACTTTGGGGCATCACCTGTTACCCGGTGGATTACCATATCAGGACGGAGATGTTCCAGGCAGTCAATCACTGTAGAAAGATAGGAATCCCGGTCCTTAAAATGGCAGATTTCCTTGTCCTTTTCATACAGAAGGGCTAAATCGGTTCCTTTCAAAATATGAAGAAGTTGAAGCTTTAAGCCCCATACAGGTTTTCTGTTCAGATAAGTAACAGAGGCGAGCATATCTTCTTCCGATTCACCGGGAAGTCCTAAGATCAGATGGACAATAACGGGAATACCAAGTGCATTCAGGGCAGAAAGGGCATCTTCAAAACAGGAAAGAGGATAGCCTCTCCTGATGAAAACAGCGCTTTTTTCATGAATGGTCTGTAGTCCCAGCTCAATCCAGATAAACTTGTGGGGATAGTCCTGTTTTAAGGCGGCAAGAAGCTTAAGCACCTCATCCGGAAGACAATCCGGTCTTGTGGCAATGGAGATACCTGCGGTTTCCTCATCGTCAAGAGCCGTTCTGTAGAGTTCATTGAGGTAGGAAACAGGTCCGTAGGTATTGGTATAAGCCTGAAAATAAGCAATAAATCCGGCACCTGTATGTTTACCGGAAAGACCTGCTTTTCCTTCTTCAAAGCTTCTTTTGAAATCTCTGCTGTCTGAAAGAGAAGCGGCAAAGTCACCGCTTCCGCCTTCGCTGCAGAAAATACATCCTCTTGTATCCAGATGCCCGTCCCTGTTTGGGCAGGTAAGCCCGGCATTTAGAGCAATTTTGTATATCTTTTCCCCGTAAGTATTTTTCAGGTAGGCATCCAGGGAATAGTATGGTTTTCCATGCCAATTCCCGGGGATATCATCATATTTTTTGTTCATTACGGTTTGTTTTTCATCTTACAATATGGGACTTTACGGCATCGGCAACCACTTCCGCCACCTTGGGATTGAAAGCTTCCGGCAGAATATTGTTTTCATTCAATTCATCATCGGGCACCAGAGAAGCGATAGCATTTGCGGCAGCCAGTTTCATTTCTTCCGTGATCTGGGTTGCACGTCCCTCGAGGGCGCCCTTAAAGATACCGGGGAAAGCCACTACGTTGTTAACCTGATTGGGAAAATCACTGCGTCCCGTGCCAACAACTTTTGCTCCGGCAGCCTTTGCAGCATCAGGCATGATCTCAGGTACGGGATTTGCCATGGCAAAAAGGATGGCATCCTGATTCATGGAGGCAACCATTTCCGGTGATACGATACCGGGAGCGGAAACGCCGATAAAGATATCAGCTCCCTTTAAGGCATCGGAAAGGCTCCCTGTTTCATTGTTTGGATTGGTCATTTCCGCCATTTTCTGCTGCATCCAGTTGAGGCCTTCGGTGCTCTTGGAAACAATACCTACCTTGTCACACATAACAATATTGGTAAAGCCGTAAGTAAGAAGGAGCTTTGTGATGGCAACACCGGCACTTCCTGCACCGTTGACAACTACCTTGCAGTCTTCCTTTTTTTTCTTTACCACCTTTAAACCGTTAATGATACCTGCAAGAACTACGATGGCGGTTCCGTGCTGGTCATCATGAAATACGGGAATATCCAGAATCTCTTTCAAACGTTCTTCAATCTCAAAGCACCTGGGAGCGCTGATATCTTCCAGATTGATACCGCCAAAGCCGGGAGCAAGATAAGTGACTGCTTTGATGATCTCTTCGGTATCCTGGGTATCAAGACAGATAGGTACTGCATTGACACCGCCAAACTCCTTGAAAAGGACAGCTTTTCCCTCCATAACAGGCATAGCTGCGTAGGGACCGATATTTCCAAGACCAAGTACGGCGCTGCCATCGGAAACTACGGCTACCGTATTGGCTTTCATGGTATAGGTATAGGCAGCTTCCTTATCCTCAGCAATGACCCTGCAGGGCTCTGCAACGCCGGGAGTATAGGCAATTGACAAATCTTCTCTTGATTTCACCGGTGATTTGGCTATGGTTTCTATCTTGCCGTTCCATTCTTTATGAAGCATAAGTGCTTTTTCATTTGTTGTCATATGATGATCTCCTTGAAAATTGATAAATTTATACAAAACTGCAGGCTTGAAAGCGCCGGACAGTCTCGTCAGTATTAATATTTTATAATAATTAGGAAAGGCATGCAAGAGGAATAATAAATGACAGATAATAATGTGCATAATAAGTAGTAAAAGCTATTTACACGTAAGATATTATGTGCTATTATATGTGGTAATGAAAACTACATATAAGGTTTTTTGAAAATTAATGAAATAGTTTTGGAGGTTCCTATGAGTTATAAAATTGTGGTAGACAGCTGTTGTGAATTGCCTGCGGAATGTTATCAGGATGAACGGTATGAAATTGTTCCGCTGGGTCTTGAGGTGGAAGATGAGCTGATTATGGATGATGAAAGCTTTGATCAGGCATATTTTTTAAAGAAAGTGGCAGCATCTGCCAAGTGTCCCAAATCTTTCTGCCCTTCTCCTGAAAAGTTTATGGAAGCTTACAGGACAGATGCGGAAAATGTATTTGTATTTACTTTGTCTTCCAAATTAAGCGGGAGCTATAACAGTGCGGAACTGGGCAAGCAGCTTTATATTGAAAAATATGGCGAAAAAAATATATTTATCTGTGACTCGGAATCCGCAAGCTGCGGGGAGACTCAGCAGGCGCTTCTTGCCGCCAAGCTGTCGGAGAAAGGATTTCCTTTTGAGGAGATCTGCAGAAAACTGACAGATTTCAGGGATCATATGAAAACATATTTTGTACTGGATAATCTGGAAACACTTCGAAAGAACGGAAGACTGACCGGTGTGAAAGCCCTTGTGGCATCTACTTTGAGCATAAAGCCGGTTATGGGTTCTCATAAGGGAGAGATCATTCAGTTAAGTCAGGCAATCGGAATTAAAAAGGGTCTTGCAAAAATGGCGGAAACTGTTGCAAAGGAAGCCATAAATCCGGAAAATAAAACGCTTATGATCACTCACTGTAACTGCAAAGACAGAGCAGAAAGCGTGAAAAAAATGATCCTTGATAAAATTAAATGCAAGGATGTGCTGGTTCTGGATACCAGAGGCGTCAGCAGTATGTATGCTAATGACGGTGGTGTCATTGTTACACTGTAGAACTTAATAAAGATGTTGTTAAACATTGTTTATTTAAAGCGTTTCTGCACGGTAAGATTGCAGGGCGCTTTTTATGTATTTCGATGAAAAAGGTGAAGATTTAAGCTTTACGCCGTTTTTCAAGGTTACCTTAAAGGGTGAAAATTTTTCCATATGGACGATGTTAAACAGGCTGTGTTCATTCAGCAGTACCATGTGGCTGAATGTGGCAATTTCATCATAGAAATTAAACATATCGGTAAGGATGGGAATTTCCGTTCCGTCTTTTAAAAAGACATGAATGTACCTTCCCATGGTAACGGCATAGATAATATCATCCTCAGTTACATAATGAGTATCGGTTTCTGAACGCAGTTCAATGGTAGGTGTTCTTTGCGCCTGTAAAGCAGCGGCTCTGTCAAGAACCCTGGAAAGTTCTGCTGTTTTAATGGGCTTTTCCATGTACAAAAGATTGTCCGGGCAGGAGGGCAGGGAGGAAGCCTTGTCAGGATAATTGATTTTGGAAGAACACAGGACAATAGGCGCATGAACTCCTGATTGAATAAGCTCAAGAGCAAAAGTAAGACCATCCGGTTCCTCGGTGACCATATCAATAAAGAAGAGGTCATACTGCATATGGTTTTTGGAAAGCAATTCACTGTTTCCAAAGGAATCCGTGTAGAACAGACCGGTAGTACCTGCGCGCTTGTCAGATTCTCTCTTAAGCAGACGTTCCAGCTGTTTTCTGTCGGCAATATTATCATCACAAATCGCTATATGCATAAGACCCTCCCAATATTTTTAAACTGTATTTAATCGGATACTATAAAATGGTAATTTCAAACGGAGCATTTAAAAGCGCTGCAATCAATATGATTTGCAGCAGAAGAATAAAAGGCATTCCGTACACAAAATACCAATGTCTTGTTTTATGACGAAAAGCATACATTCCGATAATGGAACCTATGCTTCCGCCAATGATTGCTACGATAAAAAGGGTAGCTTCCGGAATCCGGAAGCTCCTCTTTTTCGCTTTGTATTTATCAATTCCCATCAGGGCAAACCCGATGAGGTTTATTACAATAAAATATCCCAAAAGTAAAGTAATTACATTCATTGTTAACCTCTGGTTTACAGTTCACCGCGTTCCTGCATCTTCATGGCACGTACTTTGGTGGAAAGACCAAACAGATTGATGAAGCCTTCTGCATCATGGTGGTCGTACAGATCACCTGTTGTGAAGGAAGCAATGCTTTCATTGTACAGAGAGTAGGGTGATGTGGTACCGGCTTTGATGATATTACCTTTGTAAAGCTTGAATTTCACTTCACCTGTTACATACTTCTGTGTGGATTCGATGAAAGCCTGGACTGCTTCACGAAGAGGGGAGAACCATTTTCCTTCGTAAACAATCTGCGCCATCTTGTTGCCCATATCCTTCTTGACAGCATAAGCATCACGGTCAAGGATCAGTTCCTCAAGCTGCTGGTGTGCTTCATAGAGAATAGTTCCGCCGGGAGTTTCATATACGCCACGGGACTTCATACCAACCACACGGTTTTCCACGATATCCACAATACCGATACCATGCTTGCCGCCCAGCTTGTTCAGCTCACGGATGATATCGGAAACTTTCATTTTTTTGCCGTTAACAGCAGTGGGAACACCTTTTTCAAAGGAAAGAGTTACATATTCGCCTTCATCGGGAGCCTTTTCCGGAGTAACGCCAAGAACTAACAAATGCTCAAAGTTAGGCTCGTTGGCAGGATCTTCCAGTTCGAGTCCCTCATGGCTGATGTGCCAGATGTTGCGGTCACGGCTGTAGCTGGAGTCTGCAGAGAAGGGAAGATCAATTCCGTGTGCCTTGCAGTACTCAATTTCAGATTCACGGGAATCCAGTGTCCACTTTTCATTTCTCCATGCAGCAATGATCTTGAGATCAGGAGCAAGAGCCTTGATACCCAGTTCGAAACGGATCTGGTCATTTCCCTTACCGGTTGCACCGTGACAGATGGCAACAGCGCCTTCTTTACGTGCAATCTCAACTAATTTCTTGGCAATCAAAGGTCTTGCCATGGAGGTGCCCAGTAAGTACTTGTTTTCGTAAACGGCATGTGCCTGTACGCAGGGAACGATATATTCGTCACAGAACTCATCAATAACATCTAAAATGTATAATTTTTCAGCGCCGCAGAACTTTGCTCTTTCTTCCAGACCGTCCAGTTCTTCCTCCTGACCGCAGTCGATGCAGACGCAGACAACTTCATAATCGAAGTTTTCCTTTAACCAGGGGATGATGGCTGTTGTGTCAAGACCGCCTGAATACGCTAAAATTACCTTTTCTTTCATAATATAATGCCTCCATATGTATTTTATTTTAACCATTTTGTTGACAAATCACAATATACTACAAAACCGGGGAGAATGCAATACTTATTTTGCATATTTAAAAGAAAAATTTGAATAATTTGCATGATTTTGAAAAAGTAATGAATATTATGCATAAAATGCGAATTAATATGCATTTCTTTGATCGGCTTAATATGACCCTTAATATGACCTGTGGGAAGGAGAACTCATTTTGCCTTCATTATACCCTCCATCTGACGTGTCACAGTTCAAATTTTTGCTCAAAAGTTTTCTGCGAGGGTACAAGCAAGCACTTTCTGGCTCTCATACCCTCCATGTGAGGTTTTACAGCGTGAATTTTAGTTCAAAAGTTTATTGTGAGGGTATAAGCAAGCGTTTCTGCCTTCATATACCCTCTATGTGCGGTTTCACAGCGTAAATTTTTGTTCAAAAGCTTCGTGCGAGGGTACAAGCAAGCGTTTTTGTCTTTTCATACCCTTCGCTTTACTTGAGATGGTCTTTTCAATGGCAATCTTTTCAATTGTTTGCTAACGCAACAGAAGACAAAAAATGATGGTGCAAAACTAATCCTGAAAGGAAAAGGAAACCTGCCATGACGAACGAAGGCATTGTCGTTCACGAAAAATGTGTGAAAATATATAATTGTAGGACTTTACAGCATTGGCGTAAGTGCCATTGCAGACGAATGTGGCGTAAATGTGGCAAGCATATATCAGTATTTTGATAATCTGGATGACCTTATTATCCAGGCCACCGAATACTGTATGAGTAAAGTGGAAGATGACTTTATGGAGAAAGCCCCTAAAAATGCAGAGGACTTGTGGCGCTTCATCGATGAGATTCCATACTGGACGGCCAAAAAGCATGGAAAGAAGTACCGCCTGATGTATCAGGTGTATACCCACCCGAAATACAGGGAATACGGGAAGAAATTCTTCAAAGGAGTGGATGAACGTTATACGGAATACGCAAAATATTTGGAAGATAAAGTCGGTATTCCCTATCAAAAACTGACACCCCTGATTTTCATATTGGTCAGGGCCTGCGTTCACTACGCATTGTTCGAGGATGAGTTCTATCTGAAATCCCAGATAGAAGTTCTGAAAGAGAGTCTGGAACTCTTTATTATGAAATATAACCCCAAATACGAGGAGGAAACGATAGGAGTAAAATGATCAAGCGTATTTCATTCATCTTGCTGGCGGTTGTTGTTTTGCCATTCGCCGCAATTGGGAAGATGTAACGCACTTCGAGATTAAGAAAAAGGTAACAAAGAGAATATCAGAAAGATTCAAGTAAAAAGAAAAAGGAGAAAAAATTTATGAAAAAGATAAGAAAGATTTTAGCAACCCTATTAGCATTTGCTATGTTATTTGGCAGTAGTATGACAGTATTTGCAGACGACCCGGAACAAATACCTGACTTCTATTTTGAAGAGGTAGACAATGATATTTCAGAAGATGATTTGTATGCTAAGGTTTCTGGAAATCCTATACTTAACAACTTTCTTGGAAGTGAATTTTATAATGTGATAAGTGATAGAGTTGAACATGAGTTACCAAATAACTCATGTCTTGCACTTGCAGGGTTCCTTCATTATGAGCATGGTATATGTTTTGATTTTTTTGGTAAAGATTCAAGTGGTAATATTTGGAGTAAAGCACCCGTCAAACTTAGCTATCTTAGCAATGTAGACCACATTTATGTGCTCAGGTATAGTACAGGAAGTAGCACTACTCCATCCGCAGACTCAACTGAAATAGAAGAAACACACGAGCATTCCTACTCATGGGAAACAGTGCAAGATGCTACAGTAGACCAGGACGGTATGGAAGAGTACAGATGCAGTTGTGGTGATGTAAAAGAAAGAAGTGTAATCCCCGCAAGTCAGGCTTTTGTAAAAGGTTTACATGACAAAGTAAAGAACGCTCCACTAAATGGGGTAGTGCAATACGATTCAAGAAGAATGTATACCATGTCTGATTACATCATAAAGCAACTGGCAGAACGAAGCGATGTTACAACAGTGATAACATTCGAGTATGAGAAAAAGTCCTATAAGATGGTGATTCCTGCGGGAGTAGATTATTCGGCACTGCTTAATGATGAAGAGAACTTCTATGGATACTTCTACTTTGCAAAGGTGACAGGTGCAACGATTGAAGAGAGATAGGAAAAAGCGGAAACCTAGAATTCAGGGTTTCCGCTTTTTGCTTTTAAAGACAAGAGACCGGAATTCATAAACTTTTTATGAAAAAACATAAAAGTTTATGAAATCTCATAAATCCGCTTGTGCTGTGAAAACGCTTCTGTTACATTGGAATTATTCTGAAATAAAAAATTGCATTACCTGTCAATTTAAGGCTGCCGGTAATGCATCCTGTTCCATATCTTTGATATGGAATGTCTTATAGCCAAGAGAGCGATTTTACTTTGAAGAAATCGGTCTCTGCCGTAACTTTAGGCGTTTCGCCTGAACATTCACTGATAACTGTTAAGAGAAAAGCGCAGACAGGATAAGTGGGGACTTTTTACCTGTCTGTCAAAGCACAGGGAGGTATTTGCATTGATGGGAAGAAAAAAGTATGAAGAGAAGAAGCATCCGGAAGAAAAAGAGAAAAGCGGCATTTTGTGTACCACGCCGCAGAACAACACAGGCAAAGTGATCTTTGAGGACAACAATCTTTGCTGCCAGTTTCTGAATGATTACGTGGATTTGCCACATTTTAAGGATGTGCGGCCTGAGGATATCAAGGATATATCCGAAGAATTTGTGCCGCTGTTTTCCAATGAGAGGGAAGCAGACCGGATCAAGGAGGTAAAAATACGTGGAGAAAACAACATTACATCGTTTTTTCTTATCTCGCTTATTGAACATAAA
>JBJEMT010000127.1:0-13829 GCA_051879815.1 Suilimivivens sp.
CGGTTTCATACCAGCTGACAAAATCAAAACAGAAGGTCTTTCTGGTCAGTTCATTAAAAGAATCGCGCAATACACCATTATTTCTTACTGCTGTTGTATATGTATACTTCATAATTTGTCCCCAAAAATATTATTCCGTCATTTACGCCCTCACATAAGCCTCAAAATCCGGTATCTGTTCAACAGGCTTATCAAAGATAAATTTAATCTCCTTCACTTCCAGTCCGTTCTGTGCGAAATAGACACGCAGCGCAGCGTACTTGTTGTGAAGCACGATTTTTTTCTCCATGCTGCGCCATACACCGCCTGTACCGTTAAAGGTAAAGACCGCCATGGGAACACTCTGATAAAATACGGTGGCAGGAATCTGTGCCAGCTCTGAGAGACCGGACCTTGCGGTCATCTCAATTCTGTAGCCGCCAATATGCTCAAGATCAAGAGTAAACACAAAGTCAGCGCCTTTGCCTGTATCAATACCACTCATATCTATGGTGATCTCATTTTCCACCTTATAGTAAGCCATTTCACTGCCAAAACCGGCTTCCGCTGCCTCTTCTCCGATTACTTCTACTTCCGCTTTGATTCCCTGCATTCTGTCAAGGGCGTGGGTATGTAAAAGGAAACGGCAGATATTCATGGCATTTCTTTGCAATTCTCCTCTTGTCAGGGTGCCTTCCTTCAGGGATGACAATGTATTATCATCTGTTCCGTTCACTGCCCCGTCAGAGCATACCATATAAAGGTCATTCTGTGACCTTGCCATGGCTGCAAAATTATTACCGGATGCTTCTTTTCCTTCTTCATTAATTTTAGCCCACCAGTCGGTCATGACAATACCTGTAAAACCCCACTCATCACGTAAAATCGTAGTATTCAGGTCATAGCTGCCTGCCGTCCAAAGCCCGTTTACAGAGCCATAGGTGGTCATAATGGAATCCGCATTGCCTTCCCTGACTGCAATCTCAAAGCCCTTTAAATAGATTTCCCGAAGCGCACGCTCGGATACCACGGAATCTAGGAAATGACGTCTTGTCTCCTGATTGTTGGCGCAGAAATGTTTTGCCGTTCCTGTCACGCCTGCCCTCTGCAAGCCTTTAATCATAGCTGCTGCAATTTTTCCGGTTATCAGCGGATCTTCAGAGAAATACTCAAAATTTCTTCCGTTTAGAGGATGTCTGTGAATATTCATACCCGGACCAAGTAAAGCATCAATTTTATTTTTTACCATTTCAATACCGGTGTAACCATAAAGTTCTTCTACAAGCTCCGTGTTAAACGTGCCGGCAAGCAAGGTTCCATTGGGAAGGCTGAACGCTTTCATACCGCTGTCAAGACGCATGCCCGAAGGTCCGTCAGAACAGCATCCGCAAGGGATACCGTATTCCTTAAGCGGCTCAGAAACGCCTCCAAAAGCTGCAGCTGTACCCGGTGTCACCTTGGGGCTTCCCATTCCTTCCCCTCTGATGATACAGGACAGATCCTCATCATCAAGCTGGGCGACAAAAGCCTCCATGGACACCTTTCCATTCTTAACGTCGATCAGCTTATACCCCTTATCTCCCGTATAAGAAATCTCCTTCGGAAGATTTTTCTCTCTCTTTTTCATGGGAGAGAGTTTTCTTAACGGTACCTCTTCCTTTTCAAAAGAAAAGCTGCCATCATCATTCTCCACAGGCTTCAATCTCTGAAATGATAAAACCGGTGCAAGTGCCTGGGTCAGGGCTGCTATCTGCCTTGTTTCTTCTATCGTAAAGCATCCTGCCTCTTCTACATTCCTGACACTGTTACCTGCATAAATATGATAGGTTCCTTTTTCCAGTACATAGCTGGAAGCAAAACCGCTCAAGCCTGTTTCATCATAAGAAGCAATAGCATCAAAAGGAACGGTGATTACAAGTTCCTGACTTTCTTCCGGCTTTAATTCCTTCGTCTTTGCAAAACCCGCAAGACTCATGGAAGGCTTTCCCAGCGCCCCCTGGGGAGCCTTTACATAAACCTGCACCACTTCTTTTCCTGAGTACTTTCCTGTATTTGTTACTGAGATTTTAACCACAATCTTATCTTCTTTGATTGCAAAGGAAGTGATCTTTCTTGCAAATTCCGTATAGGATAAGCCAAATCCGAAAGGATAACGTACCTTATCCTTAGCCGCTGTTTCAAAATAGCGATAGCCTACATAAATATCCTCTTCATAAAAATCCTTGTCCGGATTACCAAAATTCGTATCGGAAGGATAATCCGAAACAGCATAAGCTATCGTGTCTGTCAGTTTGCCGCTGGGATTTACTTTTCCTGTCAGCACATCTGCCGTTCCGAGGCCTCCGATCATGCCACCCTGCCATGCATACAGAACAGCATCCGGCTGATACTTATCTACAAAGCTCATATCAATGATATTGCCTACATTCAGCACTACGATCATCTTCGGGAAATAACGGCGTACCGTTTCCATCAGTTTTTCTTCTTTTTCCGTCAAAAGATAGGAGCCGGGATGATTGCGGTTATCCTGATCCTCTCCTGCAGTCCTTCCGATGATGACAATGGCAGTATCCGTTTCTTTGGCAATCTCGGCTGCCAGTTCATCTGAAACTTCCATTTCCTCCTGAGACCAGGGTTCATTTCCCCAGCCGATTCCTTCATCAAAGGGATTGTTCTCTTCCCACTCTCTATATATCGTTAAAAGCTTTTCATTCACAGTGATCCTGCCTGACTCCTGTAAAGCCTCCAGAATACCCGTTACCTTATTTACATTTACCATACCGCCGGAGCCGGTTCCGCTCTTATAATAATGGGATTGTATTCTTCCAAATACCGCAGCCTGCGTATGCTCCTTCAAAGGAAGCACCTGATTTTCATTTCTAAGCAGCACCTGCCCCTCTGCTACTGCCGCTCTTGCAGTTTCCCTGTACTTATCAAGATTAAGAATCAACTTTTCCATTCCTATTCCCTCCGTTTTATATGATGAATAAATGAAATCTAATCCAAAGAAAACCGGTCAAAGAAGTCTCCTGATGACATGTTTTCTTCCCTGTAGCGCAAAAGCCACGCCTTCATCTCCGGATTATTTTCCCCCATATCAAAAAGAAGAGCATCGAAATTCTCCGCATTGATACACCCTGCATCTGCAAAAGCCTGATAATATTCCTGCTCCTGCCCATGCTCTTTCCACACTACTTCCCAGGCCGCTTCATACTCGCAACCCTTTGTATTCTGTTTGAGATAATCCTGAAGATACCTCTTCCCATCTTCTTTTAAACCAATGTCATTCAAAAGCCGCCTGTAGCAAAGTTCTGCCTTTTCCTTCCTTCTGCCCGCAAGGTATACCTCCATGCTGGCCATCAGATCCTCTTCCCCGCACAGCACCTGCTTTAAGTAGCCTTCCTCATCAGGCTTTTCAAGCAAAGTAAAAAGCCTGGCATCCAGCTTTTCAAGCCACGTGCTTTCTCCTGCTTCCATAGGAGAGAGAAGATATTCCGCATCCAGCATCACCGGTGCCATGGCAAGGAGACCCGCCAGTTTTTCATTTATATCCTTCTTAAAATAAATCTTATGCAGTTTTCTGCAATCCTTAAAAGCACCTTTTCCAAAGGAAACAGGCTTTCTTTTCAGATACACCTTTTCCAGTCTGTCACAGTGGGCAAATGACCAGTCTCCTGCTTCTCTTAAATCTTCGGGAAGAACCAGCTCCGTAAGACTCTTCTTACCTAAAAATGCTTTCTTGGAAATCACAGTTACCGGAAGATTCTCTATTCTGTCCGGAATTTCAAAAACAGCTTCCCGCACATGACAGTTTTCCACCTGCACCTCATCTGTGTTTATCAGATAGGTAAGGCTGCCGCCCTTTACCTCAAGTTCTCCCATCCTGTTCATTCAAATGCTCCTTAAGCCTGCTCACTCTATTTCCTGCTTACTTTCTTCCTGTACTTTACCTGCTCCTGCAAGAGGACGGTTTTTCCAGCAAAATAACAGAATTGCCGCTGCCACGATAAACAAAGATATAAACTGGGAGGTAGAGAAAATGCCTACGCTTCCTCTGTTATCATTTCTGAGGAACTCCATGCAAAAACGTCCGATTCCGTAAAGCAGCATATATAAGAAACCGGTATCTCCTGCTTTCTTTCTGTGCTTATAGTGCCACAGCAGCAGGAACATAATGCAGAAATTTCCCACAGAAGAAAAAAGCTGGGTTGGCAGTACTTTCACTCCTGCAGGTGCCAGACCGCTTTCCGGGAAAATAACGCCAAAAACGGAAGTTGTTTCCCTTCCATAACAGCAGCCTGCCAGAAAACAGCCAATCCTTCCAAAGCCCTGTGCCAATGCAATGGATGCGCTGCAAAGATCGAAATATTCCAGAAATACCAGTTTCTTGCGCCTGCAATAAATAATCGCCGCAAGAACGCCGGCAATGATGCCGCCGTAAACAACAAACCCTTCAGAGCCAAGCACGCTCAAAGGATCCGCAATAAAACGCTTCCACTCCACGATCAGATACAAAAGTTTGGCGCCAAGAAAACCGGCGATCAGTCCAAAGATGGCAATGTCAATAATGGCATCCTCACTTAATCCATACTTCTTTGCCCGCTTCATACCCATAAAAATACAGCAAAGCACACCGATACCGATCATCAGTCCATAACCATGAACAGTGAATGGTCCGATAGAAAATAAATCAATTTTCAACTTTCATTCCTCCAAAATTATAAATCAAGTGCTTCTATTTCCTGTTTCAGAAGAGTCTGCCTCTCTGAAAGCATCAGTTTTTCATTATGCTTCTGATAAGCTTCACAGCCAAACTGACTGATAAATCTGGCACTGTTATGATTTACCGTAAGCTCCGTCACAAGGATCAGCATCTCATTGCCCTCCGCAAAAGCCTCCTCCACAAACGCAAAGAGATTTTCAAGGCGGTCTTTGATCTGCATGGTTTCTGCCTTCATCTCCGAAAGCTCCTTTTCAAATTTAAGCTTCACTCTGGTAAAAGCTTCCCGACCATCAAGGCTTCCCTCCAGATAAAGTTCCTTTCTCGCTTCCTCCAGAAACCTGATAATGCGGTTGTTCTTTCTCTTTTCCGTCTCAGACAGATTACCTGCCTTCAACATGGATTCCATCTGTTTTTTCCGTGCTGACGCCTGCTTTTCCAAAAGCGTTTCCACAGTCGGAAGTTCTCCGTCCGCAGCTTGCTTTTCTGTCACAGACTTAATTGCTTTCAGCCCTCTAAACAGATCTGTGAGGTAATCCGAAGTTTCCATATTCTCCCGGATTTCGCTCATCACTTTATCAATCAGCATGCCAAGAAGGGAAAGTCTCTCATCAAAAGCTGCGATTCTTGCCCGCTCCGCAGTCTGCTGGGGCAGGGTTCCACTTAAAATTTCCTCTATCTGATATTCTTTCTTATACTTATTAAACAGGTCATAATATGCCGTAAACTCCCTGACAATCCTGTCATTGCGAAGATACTGCTCCACCAGGGTCTCATCCACCTTCATGCCTTCTTCTTCATAGAGAGTCAATATCTGTGAAAGATCCTCCCAGCCTCTTGCCGTCACATAGCTTCTGCCGTTTACCGTGGTCTCTATCTTATAAAAATATTCCTTTTTCAGCTCCAGGAAATTTAAGATAGCTGTATGAAGTCCCCTCTCCTGTGCATATTCCTTCCATACGCTGTAATCTGCATCCACAGAGAGTACTTTCAGACGATCCATGGTAACAACATCAAATTCACGGACTGACTTGTTATACTCCGGAGGATTTCCCGCTGTTACAATAACCCAGCCGTCAGGAACCTTATGTCGTCCGAATACCTTATACTGTAAAAACTGCAGCATGGAAGGCGCCAGTGTCTCGGAGACACAGTTTATCTCATCCAGAAACAGAATTCCTTCCTTTACACCGCTTTCCTCCATTACCTCATAAATGGAAGCAATGATCTCACTCATGGTATATTCCGATACCTCTATCTGCATCCCATCATATTCCCGATGGGAAATAAAAGGAAGCCCCAAAGCTGACTGCCTGGTATGATGGGTCATGGAATAAGACACCAATGCAACAGACAGATCCTGGGCAATCTGCTCCATCACCGCTGTTTTTCCGATTCCCGGTGCCCCCAGTAAAAAGATGGGTCTTTGTCTGACCACCGGAATGCGGTATTCGCCAAATTCATCCTTTTTTAAGTATAACCGTACTGTATTTTCAATATAATCCTTTGCCTGTTTGATATTCATGCCATTTTATTCCTCCAGCTCATCATAATCAAGCAGTACCTTAATAGCCCAGGGCGGCACATCAGGTCCCTCATCACCATTATCCAGAAAGACAAACATCACCTCATAGGGTGGCATATTTTGAGGATACACCCCATAACCATCCGTAAAATAAATAAGTCCTTTCAGATTCTCAAATTCCTTCTTCTGAAGCAGCTTTTCCACATGGGAAAAGACAGGTCGGAAATCAGTGGACCCAAAGCCTGTCAGTTTTTCATGTGCAAGGAAATAATCAAAATCCTCCTGAGAGGTGATCTTCGTATCCTTCTGCACTTCGCTGTCGCACTGAATGATATGCACATTCATCTTCTTAAAAAAGTTTTCCTCACCCTTCAGAATAGAATAGGTTTTCTTAAGAAATGCCTGCACGATGGGGCCCCTGCAGGAAGCAGAAGTATCAATTGCAATCACAAACTCCCTGATCTTTTTACTGTCTTTGTATTCCAAAGGCTCCACAAGAGGCATATTGCCATAGTGTTCTAATCCATAGGTATAGTAAATATAATCAAATTCATCATCATTGACCTGCATATCCTCGCTCATAACGGTAAAGCGGCGAAGGAGCTGGTTATAATTATATTTGTCCTTCAGCGCCTGTGCCAGATTCTTTTCAAGGCTCTCGGAATTATTTTTGCCCTGAGAAAAGGATTTTAAATCAGCCTGTACCCTTTCACTCAGTTTCTTCCACTGTTCCAGAGTAATGACCATTTCCCCGGATTCCTCAGGGATCCAGTAAACATGATCATCCATTGCAAAATACCTGATATATTCCGCCATTTCATTTTCACTTACCGGATTGTTTTTCAGATAATGATATATCTTCTCGGCGGTCAAAGCACTGATATCCTCTTTCAGCACCTTAAGCTTTCTGAGCGCCCCCTCATCTCTGCGCAATCCATTACCCGGCATGCCAAGCTCCAGAATTGCATTCTCTACCGCAATATCCGCTGCCACATTCCATTTCTCCCGATCTACTTTATCATAGCGGAAGCTGTGATAAAAAATCATATGAAACAGAATATGCAGATATAGACGCTGTGCGTAAGCAGGCTCCTCCTTACATCTTTTCAGAAGAAATACAGGGTCATAATAGATTTTTTTCCCATCTGAAGCAATACTCCCAAGATCTCTTATCGCTTCCGGTGTCAATGCAGACATGGCAATATCAAGAAAACGCATATTTACAAGGATACTGTCTCTTGCAAAATTTAAGATTTTATTTGCAACAGGCAGTGTTTTCTCATACAGGCACATATTTTTCATTCCCATGAATACAATGTATTTCTCTGTCCATTTCAAACCAGAGTGTCATTCCGGTTGGATTATGGACAATTCTGCCATCGGTGGAACGTCTGAGTTCCCTGAATGATTTCACATAATCTACAATTTCAATGTTGGTGGCAAACCAGATTTTCTCTTTATATTCAGAAATATATTTCATAAAATCTTCTATCAGCTGCCAGTTATTTTTCTGGGCAAACTCATAGCTGTGTCCCCACAGATAAAAGACCTGGGGATTCCATGAATTTTCCTTACAGAACTTCTCTGCCAGCTTCATCAGTTCCGGTGATTCGTGGTGGCAGGTAGGATTCCACTCCAGAAAATCCTGTGGAAGGTCAAAGTGGTTCGTACTGCATACGGTTCTGGCATATTCAATTCCGCAGGCACTTAAGATTTCCTCCACCTGTTCATTAAAGCTTCCGTAAGGATAAGCAAAACCTCTTACCAGCTCGCCTGTCAATCCCTCCAGATTATGCCTGTCCTTCAATACTTCAGCCGCCCCCATATTCCTTGGCAAGCCTGTAAGAGAGGGATGGTTTACTGTATGGGATGCTACCTCATGACCTGCATAAAGAGTTTTTACCTCCTTCGCTTCTATTTTTGAAAAATCCGTATCAATACCGTTGATCACTTTATTTTCATTAATCCCAAATGTCCCGGAATTTAAGTTAAAAGTTCCTTTCACGCCATACTGATTCATAAGTTCGACCAGTTTTCTGTCATGAATGGTTCCGTCGTCATAGCTGAAGGTCAAAGCCTTTCGCTTCCCACCTTCAAATAACATTGTAAGCTCAGTTCCCATAATAGCCTCTCTTCCTCAGTAAGATCAATAACCCATAACTCCGCTCAGGGATTCATCATTATCAATCCAGTCCTGCACCTTTATCTCCCGGTAATGATCTTTATCATCTCTAACATAAACCTTCTCGATACCGGCGTTGATGATCATTCTTTTACACATGGAACAACTGTTGGAATTGGAAATATATTCTCCTGTTTTGGCATCGGTTCCTGCCAGATAAATGCTGCTTCCGATCATTTTATCCCTGGATGCACTGATAATGGCATTGGCTTCCGCATGGACACTTCTGCAGAGCTCGTAACGCTCTCCTCTTGGAATATTCATCTCCGCACGGATACATTTTCCGATATCGCTGCAGTTTTTTCTGCCGCGTGGTGCTCCCACATAACCGGTGGAGATCACTTCATCATTTTTCACAATGACAGCCCCGTAATTCCGGCGAAGGCAGGTGCCCCTGTGGGATACGCTTTCTGCCAGATCCAGATAATAGTTAATCTTGTCTCTTCTTTCCCTCATTTTCATTCCTCCCCTAATGCATCAACAAAACATAAACAATTACAGCCGATACCACAATCTGAATAATGGCAAACCGGAAAACGGTCTGGGTATTGGACCAGCCCAGGGTTTTACGCACATGGTCATGGAGCGGCGTTCTGGTATTCTTTAAAATGTGGATTTTTAAAAACCTGAGCAACGCTACCTTTAAAAGTCCAAGACCGCCATCCAGGATCAGTACAATGGCAACCGGAATATAGAGAAGCGGACTTCCCGTCTTCAGCACGGCAATGCTGATAAAAATACCCATGGCACGTGACCCGGCATCCCCCATCATCAAACGGCTGGGTGTGGCATTGTACCACAGATAACCCAAAATACAGATACCAAATAAGAGGATCAGATACTGAAAGTTTCCTGAAACTCCTTTGATTCCGTCAATAATATAAATCGTCATTAATGTGATCAGTGCCAGCGTTCCCGAGAGTCCGTCCACCCCATCCGCACAATTGGTCACATTGATGGAGGTCCAGACCAGAATTACCGTAAGGATACCAAATAAAACCGGCGGAAGCGTCACATTGATCCCAAGAGCTGCTATATTGATGGTACTGGAATTGTAGTTCAGATAAGTAACTGCCAGCACAACTGCCACGATCAGGTCAAGTATTCCCTTTTTGTACTCATTCCAGGGATGCTCGGAAGCATCGTCCATATAGCCTGTCAGCATTTCCGCCGCCACCAGAACCAGATAAATGCATATTTCACGGTTGATCGGCGCAAAGATAAGGGCTGATGCGGTAAACACCAGAATAAAAATGATACCGGCACCCCGGGGCTTTCCTGCGGAAAGCTTGCCGTCATGGGCAAATTCCCTTCCTGCATCCTTGGGAAGATATTTGCTTAACTTTGTCAGTAAGTAACAGGTAGCTGCAAATGCAGTTAAAAGACCAAGCGCCGCAATTAACGGACTGCTTTCTTTCAGCAGATACTGAATCACTTCTGTCTCCTCCTCATTCTGTTATCTGATAAAATTCGTCCTGTTATCGTTTTCCGCTGCAGGCGGAAGGATGCCGTCTTTCTTACCGTTTTCAATACATTTAAGCATCCATGCCATGTTCCTTCCGAGATTTCTCATGGTCTGCAGCCCCTCCTTATCCTTTAGCACATCTTCGGGGCAACTGCCATGAACCATGTTCCAATAAGTAGAGGATACTACCGGCATCTGCCTGATTCCGAAATACTTATTCAGATCATCCAGAGAAACCGTGGTTCCCGCTCTTCTTGCCGAAACCACCGCAGCCGCCGGCTTATGGGCAAAACAGCCGCCGGCATAGAAAAATCTGTCCAGCATACTAATTAAATTACCATTAGGAGAGGCAAAATATACAGGAGAACCGATAATCAGTCCGTCCGCCTGTCTCATTTTTTCAATCATTTCATTGGTCACATCATCGTCAAAGACACAGCGACCTTTCCCCGCACAGCCTCCGCAGCCGATACAGCCTCTGACCGCCTGATTGCCAATCTGGGCAATCTCCGTTTCAAAACCGCATTCCTCAAGAGTCTTCGCCACCTCAGACAATGCCGTAAAGGTACAGCCCTTTGCCCTCGGACTACCGTTAATCAATAAAACCTTCATTTTTCCTCCATTCCAAAGCGTTTCGGGTTTCCATCCGCTTATACTTGTTCTGTTTTTTCCCCGCAAAGCTATACCAGGCCCAGCGCTTCCTTTGCAAGCCTGTCCGCCATCTCATTGTAGGTATCACCGGAATGTCCCGCCACCTTAACAAATTTGATATCTATCTTCTTTCTGGCTTCCTCATAGAAAGCTTTATATGCCCTGGTACCTTCTTTATTCGTCTTCCAAAGCCCCTGACACCATTTGGCAATCCCTTCATAATCATGATAAATGGCAATCTTCGTTAATCCATGCTCCATGGCATAGCGCATGGCGGCCTCGGAGCCTTTGATCTCTCCTGCCACATTGTGCATGGAGGCAAGCTCTTCATCTTTGTATTTCCCATTATACTGAAGAACCTGTCCGTTAAAAAGGACTACCATACCGTAGGAAAATTCTCCTGTGGCACTGTTAAAACTTCCGTCCACATAAAAGGGCACATATTCTTCCTCCGAAAAAGTCTCCTGCGTCATTCCCGAAAGGTATTCCTTTGCCTGCTCCATGGTAGGAAAACTCTTATACTCCGCACAGGAATAGCCATAAACACTTTCCTTACACTCCTCCCAGGTTTCAAAAATACCTGTTTTCTTTCCTTTTCTTACCGCATAAAATTTGGCTGCCATAGAATTTCTGTTGCTCTTTCCCATCATTTTCAGTATATAGATAGCAAAAAAAGCAGATAACGGGAATCGAACCCGCCTCCTCAGCTTGGGAAGCTGATGTTCTACCAATGAACTATATCTGCGTGACATTTAGTATAACACAAAAGAAGAGATTGCGCAATGCACAATCTCTTTTACTTTGCCCCGATACCGGTTATTTATTTTCTTCTTTTGCTTTATATCCGATTTCGATCTTATCATTTTTTCGGTTCAATTCTTCCAGCAAAGCCTTGACAGATTCCTTGGAAGTGCATTCCAGCTTCAGAAGCTCTCCTCCTTTTAACTGAAGCATAAGGAAATACATATCAAAGTTGGCTCTGCCACAGCAAAGAGTACCATTCACTTCTTCGATACGAAGATAGGCCTTCACAATTTCCTCATAAGGAAGGGCTATCCACTTAAACCCTTTTTTATACTCCAGATTCTGTTCATTCAGTCTGACTTTCTTATCCTCCATTTTAAACCTCCTCTTTGTCTGCTTTCTTCTGTAATTTCCATTTTCCCTGCAGGTACCGCAGAACACTGATGGTTCCTGCAATAAACCAGGTAAACGCTGTTGCCAGCCATACACCCCAGACCCCAACTGCCGGGATCATGGTAAGGGGTTTTGCGAAGCAGATACGTCCTGCCATTTCCACAAGTCCGTTGATAAAGGCAAAGGCTGCATCTCCGGCTCCGTTCAGCATACCTCTTGCCACATAAATGGAACCAAGAAACAGGTAAAACCAGCTGGTAATCTTCAGCGCCTGACTTCCAAGTGCAATTACCTCCGCTTCATTTACGAACAGCTTCATAATAAACTCGCCGCCAAACTGAGCAATAGGCATCATCACCAGTGAAAATACCGCCATAATAGTCATGCCCTTCCAAAATCCCTTCTTTACCCTGTCTGTCTTGCCTGCACCTACATTCTGTCCGGTATAAGTAGACATTGCCATACCAAGGGAATTATAAGGCTGCTGCACCAGCTGTTCAATCCTGCTGGTAGCCGTAAAAGCAGCCACTACGACAGAACCAAAGGTATTTACCACACTCTGCAGAGCAACACAGGATATGGCTATCAGTGAACTCTGAAAGGCCAGCGGCACACCCATTCTGACACACTGCAGGATGATGTTTTTCTCCGCCTTCATGTGCTCCCTTTCAATCCTGAAAAAGGGATTCTTCAGCATGGCAAAAATCAGGCTCCCTATCCCCGCCAGAAGCTGCGAAATAATGGTGGCAATTCCTGCACCTGCTACTTTCATATTTAACACCCTTACAAAGAACAAATCAAGTATTATATTTAAAATACTTGCAACAATCAGAAAATACAGCGGTGTCTTGGAATCCCCAACCGCACGCAGGATAGCCGCCACACAGTTATAAAGGGCAACTGCCAGAATACCGATACACATGATCTGCATATACAGTGCAGAATCATCCAGTATGTTCTCCGGCGTATGTAAAAAACGAAGAAGTGTTCTTGCCGTTACCAGCCCGAATACTCCCATTAAAAGCGCTGATGCCGCCATGATATAGACCGCATTGGCGATGGCTTTTTTCACCCCACTGCCGTTTCCCGCACCAAAATACTGGGAAATGATAATACCGATTCCGTTTGCCATACCGCCGCACAGTGAAAAAATCAGGAAATTCAAAGAACCGGTAGCACCAACCGCAGCAAGCGCATCCGCTCCCACATATTTCCCCACAATCATGGAATCCACCATGTTATAAAGCTGTTGAAAAAGATTGCCAACAACCATAGGAAGCATAAATGATAATAACAAGCCGGTGGGATTTCCCTCCGTCATATCCTTTACATAGCTTTTCATCTTTCAGCTCTCCTCTTAATTCTGCTAGCTATTTATATAGCACATATGCACCTGCCAAACTATAATAAAATGCTTCAAATGTTGTCAAATTATCTTCTACTGCTTCTCTGTCCATCCACTGTCCCAGTTTTCGGAAGGCTCACAACTCCATGTTATTTTTTCTCCATCCGAAACTGCTATAATACTTCCCTGATCATCTGTCCGATAAAGAAAGATTCCCCTCTCCTTCAGCCTTCTTAGCAGCCCTTCATGGGGATGTCCATAATCATTATCCTTTCCACAGCTGACCACAACAAAAGAAGGCCTCACTGCATCAAGAAAAGCTACACTGCTTGCGTCACTGCTGCCATGGTGTCCTGCTTTCAGCACATCTGCTTTTAAAGCAATACCATTTTTCAGCATATCAGCCTCCGCTTCCTCTTCCGCATCCCCCGTAAAAAGAAATCCCGTATCTCCATATTGGAGCAGGATTCCCACAGAATGATTGTTATAATCCTCTCCATAATCTCTGTTCGGAGCAATGATGGTAAATACCGCATCTCCCAGCCGATACTCTGCTCCCGGAACAGGCAGTGTATTCTCATATCCTTTGTAATCCATTGCCATAACAACATCACGGAAGGCAGCACTATCCCTCTCCACTGCCGGCATGATCACCCTATCGCAGGGAAACTTTGTAATGATCACATCCAACCCTCCGATATGATCTGCATCGGGATGCGTCCCGACCAGATAATCAAGCTTCTCTACTCCCTGCTTTTTCAAATAAAGCTGGACAGTGGTTCCCTTACTGTTATCTCCCGCATCAATGAGCATGGCATGGTCACC
>JBJEMT010000128.1:0-3311 GCA_051879815.1 Suilimivivens sp.
CGTACCTGCCGAAATATTCATACCGCCCCTGATCCACCACGCTCCTTGTGTAAACCGCACTGACCACCGGCCGGCTCTCCGTTTCCTTCCTCTTTTCTTTCGGGATTTCCATCAGCGAAGTCAGCCGTTTCTCATTGGCAGGCAGATCGTATTCCCGGTAATATCCCTCCACATCCATCACCATGATACATTTACGTGCATAATCCATGTGCAGATTTCTGGAATCTGCTCTGAAAATATCAGGCGGATATTGATAACTGTAAATTTCTTCAAATCCGTTATCGGTAGTGTCAAGACAATGAATCTGACGAAACTGAAATTCTCCCTTTTCATCCGGATAAACCATTTTTAAAATTCCTGTTCTCTCATCATAAGAATGGAACAGCCCGGATATTTCCTGAAGAAGAACTGCCTTTGTCTTATTTTTAACCCTTGTCCTCGCCTTTTCTTCTTTAATCTCTCTGATTACACCTTCTGCATCTTTATGCCATAACGCATCCGTCTCTTTCCATATGCGCAGGTCAGAATGCATATTGGCACCAAAAAGCCTTGAAAACATAGTGATGCTTTCGCCTGCCGTCATTTCCTTTTTCAGAAGATAGCGAAAGGCTGATGCCTCTTCCGGTAACAGTGTAAGCCCTGAAATCCATTTCGTGCTGCCACTGCAAAAATTTCGCGATGCACCTGCCTGATAAGACGCCACCGTCTTTCCACCCTGAATCAGGCTCATGGCAAATTCGTCATCATCAAAATAACTGACGGCTATTACCGGTATGTTCAGTTCCTGAGAAAGGCTTCTTCCCAATTTACACAGCTTTCCCCATGCAAACCTGCCTGCAGTCTCATATACGGAAGACCACTCGTCTGCCGTCTGTTTCACAACATAACCGACAGGAAGCCTGTCTTCCGGTATCTCCTCCGGTTTTATTTTTAACTGCAAGTTTATAAAGGTAGTTCCCATGTCGGTGTTCCTCCCTTATATTTCCCCAATATCCACTTCCGATCAATTTCTCTGATCAAAGTATAGTATGGCTCTTATGGACTTTTAATCACAGTAGTCCGGTTAATCCCGATGCAGAATGAGAACGCCTTTTTCAGTAACAGGTTATTTCCACAACAGTATCAACTTCATCCGGCAGATACGGACTGTTTGAGATATTCACAAATGCAATATCGGGATAATTGTTCACAAATCCATTGTCCGCAATTTTCAGTTCACTGCCGTCAGAAAGAAGCCTGACTGCCTTCACCTGATCTCTGGCTACCCCGTAAAGCGGAACACCTCCGATTGCATTTTCCATCACATGATAATACAGTTTCTTTCCGTTTTGGGTAATACGCCCATTTTCCGGCTTCGGCAGACAGCTTCCTTTACAGCCATAAATTGAACTGCCGTTTTTCTTCATCCATGCTCCGATTTCCGCCAAAATCTGCAAAGACTCCTGGGGGATATTCCCTTTTGCATCCGGTCCCACATTCAAAAGCAGATTTCCGTTTTTGCTGACACACTCTACCAGCTTTTTGATAATAGTGGAGGCCGGCTTAAAATTCTTATCCTTTGCGCAATATCCCCAGTTATCGTTCATGGTAACACAAGCTTCCCATACCAGATTCCTTCCGGACTTACTCTTAAGTCCCTGAGGCGGAATAATCTGTTCAGGACTGACAAAATCTCCCGAGTACACGCTGGGATTGTCAGTGGCAATTGATCCAAAGCCCTCCCCGCTGACCTCAAGACGATTATCAATAATCACATCCGGCTGATAACTGCGAACCATATTGACCAGCTCTGTAGCTCTCCAGGCCTCTCCACGCAGCTTACCATAAGAAAAATCAAACCACATAATATCAAGTTTTCCATACTTTGTGCAGAGTTCCTTCACCTGCCCATGCATATAATCCAAATAACGGTTAAAATCTCGTTCCACATTCCTTTCTGCCTCACAGTTTCTCATCGGATGATGCTGATCCCTGTAATGAGGATAATCGGGATGATGCCAGTCAAGCAGAGAATAATACAAACCTACTTTTAGTCCCTCTTCACGAAATGCTTCCAGATATTCCCTTACCAGATCCTTACCTACTCCGGTATTGGTAGATTTAAAATCAGTTAAAGCCGAATCAAACAGGCAGAAACCGTCATGGTGCTTGGCTGTCATGACGGCATATTTCATCCCCGCCTTTTTCGCCGCCTTCGCCCATTTCTTTGGTTCAAAATCCACCGGATTAAATTCCTCAAAAAAAGGCATATACTCTTCTTCCGGCATCTCCTCCACTGAGCGCACCCATTCACCTCTTGCCGGAATCGCATATATTCCCCAATGGATAAACATTCCAAAGCGGGCCTTCTGATACCATTCTACTCTTTTGTTATATGTCTCTGTGTCAAACATTTTTGCTTTTTCCCTAATCAATTTACTGTGTGCCTTCACAACAGAAAATTTATTTTGTATAATACATTTTATCCGCTACTGTTACTAAACATCATACTAAAAAATAAGAGGTATTTTCTATGATATGGATCATATATGTTTTTGCCGGTCTGGGAGCCGGTATTGTTACCGGTCTTGCCGGACTTTCCGCAGCTGTTGTAATTACCCCTTTACTTGTCAGTGTCTGCGGATGGGCAAGCTATGACGCAGTAACCGTTGCACTCTTATCCGACGTTCTTGCCAGCCTTCTATCCGCCTATACCTACTATAAAAATAAAAATATTGATATCAAAAACGGAAGTCTTGTTACCATCACTGCATTTGCCGGTTCCGTCATCGGCAGCTACTGTGGGTATCTTTTCAGCCAGTCCAGTCCCGATGGACTTGGATATCTTTCCATGGCAACCACTATTTTCCTTGGCATCAAATTTCTATTGAAACCCATCACCAAAGGGGCTGATGCTTCCGAAGGGAAAAACATGCTGTCTCTCAAGAAAACCATACTTGCCATGATACTTGGATGCGGCATTGGCTGGGTTTGCGGTTTTACCGGCAGCGGCGGCGGAATATTGATGCTGACTGTATTTACTATAGTACTTGGATATAATCTGAAGGTTGCCGTTGGAACCAGCACCATGATCATGACCGTAGTTGCCCTCACCGGCGCTGCCAGCCATCTTCTCATGGGTGCCAGCCTCGATTGGCGCTTTACAGGACTCACTGTTTTCTCCTGTCTGATTGGTGCTTACACATCCGCCAAATTTGCAAACCGCTGCGAGATTACAAGGCTGAACAAGGTGGTCGGTGTGGTTTTAGCTGCACTGGGAGTGATTACCATTTTGATCAAGGTGTTATAAATAATTTACCCTTGCAATCCTT
>JBJEMT010000129.1:0-13520 GCA_051879815.1 Suilimivivens sp.
CCGCTAAATATGATGATGCATGCCTTTGACAGACCTGAAATGTTCGGACATCGGCTTAGTTATGTTTTCAGTTTTTTGATTACGACAGTGTGTTGTGAACAATTTATATACTTAAGAAAGATAAAGAAAAAAACAATTTATATACTTATGGGGTTTAACCTGGCTGTTTTTATCGTCTGCCACATATTGTATCCGATAGTCTGGAACGAAGATTTTAATGCTAACACATGGTTTGCACTGGGGATAAATTTTTTGTTTTTTGCCATATGGATTTATGTTATCAGACAGACTCAAAAGAAAACGTGGAATGTTCTTACTTATCGGGTAGTGATGTCATTTTGCTTAATGCTAGAATTGGGGGTGAACGCAGCATTGTGCATGAACCGTATGGAACATACGGTAATGAAGCGAGAAAACTACGAGATATGGTCGAAATTACAAGAGAATACATTTGCGAAAATAGAGGAAGATGAAAATGAGGGCGATTTTTACAGGATTCTTTATATGAACCCAAGTAATTTAAATCAGGGGTATTTATATGATTATAATGCAGTTGAAAACTTTAATTCTTCTGAACATGTGGCTGTTTTAAATGTGATGGAAAGATTAGGAATTGGGAGAGGAGTACATATCGTAAGAGGTCCTGGAACTACTCCGATAACTCGTTCACTTCTGGATATCAAGTATATAATTGGCGGAAATCGTATGGAATGGGAGCTTGATAGCAATGAGTATTATTTGACGTATGAAAAAAATGAACAGGCATTATCACTTGGATATATGGTTGAGGAAACGATATTAGATTATGAATTTGCTGAATCACCGTTTATAAATCAGGATAATCTGCTAAGTATGATGACGGGTTTGGACATACACTGCTTTGAAAGGACGGGTATGGAAATGTATGTAGAATCAGGGAAATATGTTAAAACTGATGAAGCAACATATCTGTTTCATGAGGAAGGTAAAGAAGGAGAATCCAAATATAATTTTAAAGCAGATAATGATGGAAGACCATTTTACATTTATCTTTCACAGGATCGATACCTTGATTCAACCGGTGGCGCTGACATGCCCTGGATCGAGACAAATGATGTAACATCTACATTGGAAAATACAGTTGTTTTGCCCGAGTTTATTCCGGCAAGAATTGTGCAGATTGGAACGGATGAGGAAGGAAATTATGCATTTTCTATTGTCATGCCCGAAGAACTTGAGGCAGATTATTATAATAAAGCTTATTTTTGCTATTATGATGATTCAGAATTTCAGAGAGCCTATAATGTTTTGAAAGAACAACAATGGAATATTAAAGAGTATAAAGACGGGTATGTGAAAGGAACTATTGATGTTGTGGAAAAGGAAATTATGTTTACAAGTATACCATATGATGAGGGGTGGACGATTCTGGTGAATGGTGTTGAAACAGAGTCAGTACCGCTTCTTGATAATGCATTTATTGGAGTTGATCTGGAAAAAGGATCATATGAAATTGAGATGTTTTATGAACCTCTTGGTAAGAAGGAAGGAGAAATGGTGAGCGTTATAACTTTGACAGTGATTATAATGCTGAATATTTCCTGTCTTTTGATGAAAAAGAAAGTCACTTAAAAAAAGATGTATTGTGAAAGTGAAAGAAATTTTGGAAAAAAGATAAAAATTTCTGTACAAAATGACGATAAAGTAGTAAAATACACATATAAATGAATGCAGAGACAAGTCGAACTGAAGTGTTTCTGACAAAGAGGTCTAAAGGAGAGATAAGAAATGAAAAAGCAAAAATCAATTGGTAACAAGGGCTTTTCCCTAGTTGAACTTATTATCGTAATTGCTATTATGGCAATTCTGATCGGTGTTATGGCACCTCAGCTTCTGAAATATGTAGAGAGAACGAGAGTGTCATCTGATACTCAGCTCGCTGATACTGTTAAGACGGCAGTTACAACAGCCATTCTGGATCCTACTAATTTGGATGATCCTGCTTATCAGACAGCTATAAGTACATTAACTACGGGTGTAACACTTGGTGCTGTACCGGCTCCTTTCATGGATGATGTGGCAGAAACATTAGGCGAAACCGCACTGGATGCAACATGGGCAAGTGCTAATCTGAAATCAAATGGCGCTACTGATATTAGCATTCAGATGACTGGTGCCAATAAAGTAACAGTAACGGTTCTTGGAAGCCATGCAGATGGTGCAAGTGGTTCCGCAATTGTAGTAGAATAATTCAACCAACCGAGGTTTCCTACATGGAATACATAATCCTATACACACTGATATTCCTCATGGGAATATCCATTGGAAGTTTCCTAAACGTATGTATTTACCGGATACCTGAAAAAGAAGATATAGTTTTCGAACGTTCCCACTGCATGAGCTGTGGGAACGTTTTGAAATGGTATGAACTCATTCCCCTGTTCAGCTTTATTGTACAGGGTGGGAAGTGCAGAAACTGTAAAGCAAAGCTTTCCGTACAGTATCCATTGATTGAATTGTTAAATGGTCTGATTTATGTATGGATATTTATGGTGAATGGACTGACTTTGGAGAGCATACTGTTTTGCATATGTGCTTCTGTATTGATTGTGATAAGTGTAATAGATTGGAGGACATATGAAATTCCCTTTGGGTGCAATATCATCATTGGGATTTTGGGTATCGTCCGGGTGTTTTTAGACCTGGCACATTGGTATAACTATGTGATAGGTTTTTTTGTTGTAAGTGGATTGTTTTTGATTATATATTGGCTGACGAAAGGAAGAGGCATTGGCGGTGGGGATATTAAGCTGATGGCAGCGGCGGGACTTCTGCTGGGATGGCAGAATATACTGTTTGCCCTGATGATCGGTTCCATTGCCGGTTCTATCATACATCTTACCTTGATGAAAGTGAAGGGAAAGGACAGAGTTTTAGCATTCGGTCCTTATTTGGCGTTTGGTATTTTCGTATCAATGCTTTATGGAAATGAAATCATTACATGGTATTTAGGCATGTTTAATTTATAGATGCAATCAGATAAAGGAGGAAGAGTAGCTGATGGGAAAAATACTCTCCGTTTATGTAGAAAACGAAGGAATGCGTGTCTGTGAAGTGGCAAAAAGCAGTGGGAACATAGTTGTAAAAAATGCATTTGAAGTTCCGCTGCCGTCCGGGACAGTTGAAGACGGTATGATTCATGATGTAGAGGATGCCGCCAAAACACTATATGCCGCGTTAAAGAATAATAGGATAAAAAGAGGAAAAATAGCATTTGTTATTTCATCAAAGAGAATCGCAAATAAGGAAATTGTGATTCCTTACATGAAAAATCAGAAGAAGATTGATGAGATCATCAAGGCAAATGTGGATGAATACTTCCCGATGAATAATCTGGAAGATTACATCTTCCGTTATACAATTCTGGATACTTTTGAAAATGCGGAAGGAAAACATATTTCTGTTCTTGTAATGGCATTCCAGAAGCAGATGGTTGAGAGTTATTATCAACTGGCGAGTATGATGAAGATGCCTGTCATCACGGTGGATTATTACGGCAATTCTATGTATCAGCTCCTTAAAAAGCAGTTGAATCAGGGTACGGTGCTCGCAATCCAGATGGATCGTAATATGAGTAATGTCAGTATTATGAAGGGAAAAGCCCAGGTGTTTAAGCGCTCTATTCCTTATGGAAGGAATACTGTCATTCGAAATCTGGCAGAACTGAAAGGAATGACGGAGGAAGAGGCTGAGGATATTCTGTCAGATCCCCGTAAGCTGGACATGGAACTGACCCCGGATGAATACAGTGAAGTGATCAGGGATTTCTCGTCCTCTATCACCAGAGTGGTGGAATTTCATACCACCCGGAATCCCGGTACTACTATAGAGCTGGTAAAGCTGATGGGATCAGGTATTGATCTGATTGGATTTCCGCAGGTTCTTGGAAGAGAGCTTGGAATTGATGTAACAATTATAAAAGAGGTTGCAGGAGTAAAAATTGCCAAGAAAAATTCTGCCGGGTTGAATTATGAAAATATTGTGGATTATCTTCCCGGTATTGGTGCTCTGATACAATCACTGGATCTGAAGGTAGAAGAAGAAAAGAAAAAAACGGGAAGCTACACCATTTTTGTGATATTGATTGTTCTTGCAGCCCTTTCAGTTGGCGGAACAATAGGCTTTTTGATCTGGTCAACCAATGCGTTGACAGAGCAGAAACAGAATTTGCAGGCAAAGCTTGACCGCTATGGAACAGCAGAAGCTACTTATAACGAATACCTTGTTGCAAAAAAGAATTATGATGTAGTAAAGAATTATTATGACAGTACAAGAAATCCTTCTGAAATGACTTATCAGATGATTCTGGATCTGGAAAAGGTAATGCCGGAAAGTGTAGGAATTATAGATATTTCCATCAAGAATGGCAGCGTGGAGATGACAGGCATTTCTGATGGAAAGGATTCTCTGGCAAAATTTGTAATTGAATTGAAAAAACTCCCTTATGTTACGAATGTGAGAGTAGACGATATTCTTGATACCAATGCGGAATTAGGTGGAAAGACATCCAACTTTAATATGAAGTGGCAACTGATATTCCCGGCAGAACAGACAGAAGGTGAAGCACAGGCAGAGGACGGAACGCAATTTTCCGTTGAGAATGGAGGCACAGAATAATGAAGTTAAGTGAAAGAGACAAAAAGCTTTTATTGGTTCTTTTGATAGTGGCTATTGTATGTGTTCCCTATTTCTTTGTGATACAGCCCCTTATAGATAAAGCGGATGCCTTGAGCAAGGAAATCATTGACCTGGAAGCGAAAGTGAAGTATCAGGAAGAACTTTCACTTCGGGAAGCGGAATATGGAGAAGCCGCGGAGAAGCTGGCAATGGCAGAAACGGAATTGCTTTCAAAATTCCCTTCGGACTTACTGCAGGAAGCAAGTATTCTGTTTATCCATAATACGGAACAGATTATACCTATTTCCCTGTATCAGGTTGCTTTTGGAGATGATGTGGCGGCACAGATCACTTCTGAATCTGAGGCACAGGCAATTCAGGATGTGGAAGCAGCTACCGGTGATACCACACAGAATGAGGTAATTCAGGATAACACACAGACCACCAGCCTTGGTGGTGGTTTGACCGGTCTGCAGACCCAGACAAGACTTGCTTATGATGCAGGATATAAAGAATTTAAAGATTTTCTGAAATATATTGCGGATTATCATGACAGAATGGTGATTTCCGAGCTGGAAGCGAGCTATTCCGGCGAAATGGAGCTTGTCAGCGGAAATATCACGTTGAATCAATATGCTTTAAAGGGAGAAGACAGAAACGCAGTGCAGTTTCTGGAGCCCAATATGATCCAGGGCACCACGAATATATTTAAGCAGGCAAGCGGAAATTTTGACATCACAGAAATAGATGTACCTGATTTCTTTATTTTGCTGAATCAGCCGGATGCAGATGTAGATGCTGTGATTGTAGGACAGAGTAATGATGTGACAGAATCCACTTACCTTTCGTCTACCAAGAATGCTGTTCAGGAAGTGACCGTTCATTTTACGGGAGAAAAGGGAAAGTATAATGCTTATTACGAAATCGGTAAGAGCAAATATGATGCAGATGGTGTAGACTTCGAGAAGGAAGGAAATATTGAATTACAGATTATCAGTTCTGAGCGTCTGAATGATCAGGACAAGGTTGAAATCAATCTGAATATTGTAAATGAAACGGATAGCATCGTAAAAGTGACAACAGCTAATGATGATGAGGATAATCCCAGAGTGAATATTAAAGGTTCACAGGGAGATGTCATCCTGAATTAATATGTGTGATGAAAAGTCAGGCTGAATGAGAAAAGATGAAGAGGACAAGGGAAAAAGGACACAGAAACAGAAGATTGGCAGACAAGGGCTTTAGCTTAGTGGAAGTCCTTGTTTGTATTGCGCTGATTGCCCTGACCTGCGTTCCTTTGTTTGCGGGACTTCGTCTTTCAGCAACCCTGAATAATAAGGCACATTATACTCAGAAGGTGACTGCTTATGCTCAGGAAGAACTGGAAACAATCAAGAGCGTTTCTGTGGAAGATTATGTGAAAAGCTTCAAGGAGGGAAGTGTTGTGGATGGCGTTTCCTATTCCTATATCACTTCCGGTACAGAATGGGATGCAATGAACAGCAGGGCGCAGACGATTAAGGGCAAGCTTCCCACAGGGTTGATGACAGGTCTTACGCAGGAAGAAAAAGATGCTGTCAATGCCATGTTCACTCCTTTTATCTGTGAGAAAAAGGATATTGATATAGGTGGTAAAAAATATACCTTACACGTAAAATTTATGCCTGCTGAGTACAGTCAGTATGATCAGACTACTGCAGCTAATGTTAATATTGCGGGCTTTTATGATATTGCCGCGGCAGATGCCGTAAGATTTCCGGTGATTTCCGATGAAATCAATCTTTATGATGAAACCTGCGTGGATAGCCTTTTGGATAGGCTGACGGGGCTTGGAGAAACGAAGACAGATGCGGATATCATGGGTAATATGAAAAAGACAGTTCTGGTGACCCTTGTTTCACCTGCTTCATCAGAAGGAGCAGAATCAGCACAGATGAGTGTCCGCTGTGATGTGACTTATTCCTATCCGGCGTCATCTACCCCTACGGCAGAAATCAGTTATTGCGTTTATAATGGTTCTTATGAGGTATATCCTGCATCAGGTACGGATGCTGGAAGTGAATCCGGCGGGAAGGCATTTGTATTTGCAAGGGCATTCAGGGGAGTGAATAATGACTGTATCAACGAACTTGTCATCGACAGCACAGGAGATACGGATGTTTATTTTATCCTGGGACGAAAAAGCGATGCAGACACATTTTATAATTTCAATAATATAATTGTAAACGGTGACAATTACAGTGAAAACTATAATATAAAGTCAAGTCTTGTACCGGGAGAAAAGCCGATACCCGGTACGAATGGTACATTTTATTGCAACATAAAGGTGAATGGAGAGCAGATTGACCTTGATGCACAGGAGAAGTATGATACGATAGGAAGAGAAAAGTACAAAGCAGTTGGATATGCGGTGGAAATTGAAATGTTTGACCAGGCAGATTCGGATAAGCGTGTTGCATATGTGGAGGCTACAAAAATTGACAGGTAAAAAGAGGAGACAATTGAATAACAGTGGCTCAACCCTGATTGTTGTACTGGTAGCTGTGAGTTTTCTGATCATTCTGGCATCCATTATTATTACAGTCAGTTCTGCCAATCTGCGGATGAAACAGATAGAATATGCTATGAAGCAGAATTTCTATGTGGATGAAATCGGCCTTGATGATATTTATAACGGTATCGGAAGAGATGTTTCCAATGCACTTGCAAAATCCTATTCTCAGACGCTGATCGAGGCTAATGTGGCAGGGAAATACCCTACGCAAAAGGCAGCCTATATTGCATTTGCCGGTACATTTAAAAATGAATTGATTACACTTTATGGAGATGCCGGAGATGTCCCATTAGAGGAAACAATAAATAAGTTAAATGCCTATATTTCCAGAATTGAGACGGACGAGCAGCTACAGGTGGAGTCTTATCAGGGTGTTTCTATTGTCGGTGATCCTGAGACAGGCGCAGATTTATGGCAGTATATTTTAAAGGATGTTAAGGTCAAGTACATTAAGGATGACAAGTATGAGTCTGTTATCACTACAGACATTGTAATAGAGGTTCCCTATATTAATTTCTTTCAGGATTTTACCCAGCTTCTTGATTATTCTTTGATAGGGAATAAGGGAATTTATTTTAACAATGCAAATTCCCTGATAGAGGGAAATGTATATGCCGGGATTGACAGTGCGGAAAATAATGCGGCTTATAATGGTTATCTTTATGACACCGGACTGTATGACGGCATGAATTTCTACAAATCTGTTGTAAAATTTAATGATTCCAGTTATGTGATTTCCAAAGGTGATTTTAACATCTGTGAATCTGCTGTTACCATTGAATCCAAACTCAGTGATGCTACCGGAGAAGCGCAGTCAAATCTCTGGGCAGAAAATATCAGAACGGTAGAAAACGGGAAGCCTTATTCGCCGATCATAAATGTGGCACTTACGCCTTCAAGTCTGAACGCAACTGCTAATATTTATGTGGCTGATGATCTGGAGCTGAATGCCAGAAACAGCAGTGTGACTTTGAATGGAAATTATTACGGTTATAACTATAATAACAGCGGCAGCAGTATTTATTCTACCTTTGAAAATGAGAATATTAAGGATAAATATGTCCTTGGTGATAAAATGCAGGCTGCACATACCACAAGCAGTTCTATTGTTATGAATGCCATGAATTCCACGCTGGATTTGACAGGGCTTCGTACTTTGATGGTTGCAGGCGTAGCTTATATTGATATTAAGGACGGGGAAAAGGCGTACAGCGCTATGACCACAGGAGAAGGCCAGGAAATGCGTACCGGTGAATCCATTGCCATGCGGTACAATCAGTTTCTGTATCTGGCGCCTACTGATATATTGAAGGATGTTTCCAATCCACAGAAGGACGGAAGTACGAAGGTGGAAGAAGTTTGTCCGATAGAAGATAATCTGAAACTGGCAGACTGGTTCGGACAGGAGTATCTGGATAAGAGCAAGCCCGTGATCCCTGTAGTATATCAGGATAATGGTCAGAGTTATACTTATTATTATCTGAATATACTGGAAGGAAAAGAAGAAGCTTACATCAAGGCTGTTATGAGTGCAACGGATCCGGGAGAAACAGGTACCGCAGCAGATAAACAGAAGTGGGAACTGAAACAGGAGATTGAGAGAAAAGCATCCAATGCCAATATTTCATCCCATATCACCATTAAAGCCGGAAGCGAGAGTGGTGTGAAAATTTATACTACCGGTCTTTTGACAGATACGGAAGAGGCGGAAAAGACTCTCAAAAAGAATGGAATTTCATTGGACGATATGGCCGGAAGAAGTACCAATATGCAAAAGCATTATGCACAGCTGTATGTAAATCTTGACCAAAACAGTATTGAAAGCGTGGATAACAGCAAGAAGATAAGCACTGATTATCCCCTTGCGAATTTCCTTGATGTGCATGAATTGGCAAGCGGCAAGCTTCCAAACCTTGTGGCGGGAAGAGAGGTACCCGGTGTAAAGAACGCAAAGGTATGGATTGTAGATAGCAGCATTAATCCGGTTCTGGACTTGTCAGGGGAAAAAGGCATTGTATTGTGTGACGGCAATCTGACGATTCAGGGAAATGGAACTTTTGAAGGACTGATCATAGCTACCGGAAAGATTACAGTGAAAGATAATCTGACTGTTAAGGCAAACAGAGGTGTTGTACAGGCGGTACTGGAGTCAGAACAGAGAAGTGTACTGGAAACAGAAAAATCAAAGGTAGACGAGATTAAGGTTAATGATTATGCCAGCCATTATTTCTTAAATACTGTTTTAGTAGGACTTTCAAATCTGGATAAGGAAGACCTGATCAATATGGAAAAGAGAGTTACCAGCACAGATTATACCGATTATATCTACTATGAAAACTGGCGTAAAGGAGAAACGGCTGCTTCTCCGTAGAGAGGTAATCATGAAAAAGAATTGGAATAATAAGGGCGTTACTTTAATTGAAATTCTGGTAGTGGTAGCTATTATGAGCATTGCGGTAGGCGGTGCCGGTATAGGAATCTCCCTTGCTTACAGCAGAGATGCGGAGAAATGTGCGAAGACCATCAATGCGGCATTGGAAAACACCAGAATGATGTCCATGTCGGAAAAAGGAAACTTTACCATGGAGCTTGATATGGAAAATAATATGCTGTATATCCGAAGCTCGGAAGAATCAGATCCGGTATACGAAGAAGATCTGCAAAGCAGGGTTACGATCACGGTACCTGCCGATTTATCGGCAACATCAGTAACGGTGCAGTTTGACAAATCCACCGGCAAAGTATTGTCTATGTCCTCGGAGTCAAATGGTATCCTGAGGATTACCTCTGAGAACAATAACGGGAAAAAAGCAACAGTTGTCTTGGTTAAAGGAACCGGAAAACATTATGTGGAATATAAGTAGAGATAAAAAAAGAAATGATAAGGGCATGACGCTGGTTGAACTTCTGGTCGCCTTTGCTGTCAGTGCAATTGTGCTGACCGGACTTAGCTATATTATTTTTTCGGTATTACAATTTTACGGACGAGCTAATGCCAATGTGGAGATTCAGAATGAATCGCAGACCTCTTTAAATCTGGTGATTGACAGTATCCTTTCCGCAAAAGGAGTTTGCTTTATTGAGCAGGATGCGTCCTCTATCGATCCAACTTCAGATACAATTACCTGTGCTCTTTTCGGTAAATTGGAGCTGGATGAATCCGGTATGAATACCATGACCTTTACGGGTGATGCGGTTTTATGGCAGCCCAAATATCAGGAAATGTATCTTATGTCAGGTACCTACGATTTAGAAACTTTTTCAGATGAGGCAAATGCCCCTCTTGAGGCTATTTCGAAAATGATAAGTAAGCTGCCGCCGCCCGGTGATGAAAGGCTTCCCTATCTGATGGCAGAGAATGTGACGGCCTTTGAACTGAAGGCATCAGAAAATTGTTTTGTGGAACCGATATCAAAGCCGGAAGACGAAATGACAGAAGAAGAAAAAAAGAAGGCAGGTAAGAACTATTTTGAAAATCCTCTGACCATCAATATCAATATGGAATTTGAGTACGAATATCAGAACGGAAAAGTGATTACCCGGCAGATGGATGATAATGTTTCTGTCAGAAACCGGCTGGATTGTGTTTATATTCAGCGGGATGGAAAAGGCATGATAAAATATCTTCGAAACCCCGGTTAGTTAATATGAAGGAAAAGAACGTGAAGCGAAAAGAACAAAAGCAGGAAAACAGAATAGTAAAGTATATTGTGATTGGTTGCGTTTTGCTTGTGGCATGTATGAGTGTGCTTGCAGGGAGATATCTGTGCCTTTCTGATAAAGAATCTACAGAGAATGTAGGCGTGGGTGCTCAGACAGAGGAAGATGCGCTTGTCAAAGAGGCAGGAGCAGTTATGGCACAGAAAGCACAGTTTGAAAATTCATTTTCCAATAATTCGGACGGCAAGAAGGTAATACGAATAGTAGAAGTGATTCCACATGAAATCTGCTCTGTTTTTCCGTATTTGATAGACTGGAAAGATGTAGAGACATATAATGAGAAAACGTTTCTGGGGTATGAAGGAATCAGATATCTTACCATTCAGGCAACTAAAGCTGGTTTGACAAGCCATCAGTATTCACTGAAAAAAGAGGGAATCACCAGAGACTATTTGAATGATTACGATGTGACTTTTATTCAGGAAGGCAACTGGGCTTGGAATATCGGTATCTGGCGTCAGACCAAAATGGATAAGGAAGATGATATTCTTAATGTAAATGGTTATTTTGAGTATGTTGGAGACAATAAAGGTCTTTATAATATTAATCTGGATAATCTTGTAAAAGAAGGAAGCACTGATTTGGGAATTCGCTATGATATTATGGCGATGAAGCGGAAAGGGACGGAATCCAAACAGGGCGAATGGGAAGTGAAAGATGCCAGATATTACTGGGCAAAGGATTATGCTAATGATGTTGTTTATCCTACAGGTGAGATAAAAAATCGTACCGGTTATAATTATGATCTGCAGTTTCAAGTGGGGGATTATGGAGGAAACTCTGCAGAATACCGGATTCATAAGATCTCTGTTAATGTATCGGATAGTGTAACCCCAAAAGAAGGATATGAGTATGCAGCAGTGCTGGCATCCGGAATTGAGTGGACCGGAGGCTATACTTATAGTGGGCAGGGGAATTATAAAGTACTCAGTTTGACAAAGTATTTGGTAAATGAAACTACGGATTTGACAGATAAGTATATCAGGATTAACAGTGACAGTAAAGATGATGGGGAAGGTGGATTTTCATCAGGTTATTTCCGTTTATATACCACTGAAGATAATGTTCAGGTGGGGGATACAGTGTATTCCTTAACATTTACTCCGGTATCCAAAGGAGAAAAGGGCAGTTATATTTTGAATCCGGCTGCGGTACAATCTGCTATAAACAAGGACAAAACGAAAGCTCTCACCGAAATTTTGTTTGAGTATGTTGGAGAAGGCAAAGGAAACTATGATATTGCTTTTATTTACGGACCGGATGACGGAACAGGCGCTTTGTATAGTTGTACTCTGTTAGAGGTAAGCAATGGAGATGGTCGATATGCACTTACCAGTACAGAATCAGATGCAGAACTTTTGTACGAAAAAGTCGGAACGAATAAAGGGGATTATTCTAAGGTAGTTACTTCTATTGATTGTGCGGGAATAGATTATACCATTTATAATGGTGTTGACTGGTCAATGGATGTGGAAGGCTATTATGACCCTGGAGTAAAATTGCAAGGACTAACAATGGGCTGTGATGCAAATGGCAATGAATACGGTAATTGGGTGTTTCATACAGTTGATAGTGATGAATTAAATGGAATCACTAAAATTGAAGAATTGGAAAACGGTCAGATACCTGCCAATAAAAGAATTTATGTATATGGACAGAATCGAAAGAATCGCTGCTATGCCCAAAATGGTTTTGAGAATAATGAGTGGTTTAAGCTTTTATTATATTTATCAACAGAAGATGGAAGTGAACCTCTTGCTTATCAGGATTATGCAGCGGGTATTCTGACACCCCTTCAAATAAAAGAAAAATATGCCACAGAAATAGAAGGATTTGATCGTGCTTATCGAATAGAAATTATCCAGAGAACACCCGGTGAACTTACTGCGGATGATGTGGAAAAGGCGGATCTGGTATATTTCGGAACTACCATAGGTCTGCCCGGATTGACCACAGCGGTGTGGAAGGATTTACAAGAAAAGGGTCTTGATTTACCGGACTGTAATGGCGATAGTCTGGAGTATCAAAGTGACCTGAGTGCAGAGGCATTGATGGCTATTTATGATAACTGTCTGTATGAAAAGACAACGGCATTATTGTTCAGTGCCAAAGATTTTGGCGGTTATGTGGGAGAAGGAGACAATGTAACCTCCAATCTGGGTAAGATGGCATTTATGACAAACTTATTTAATGATCCTACAAAGTTTTCTCTTTTTATAGAAGGCTATCCGGAAAAAGAAGAAGACTATACGACTATCCACCCTGACAATGCAGATGTTACCGTATATAAACAAAATATTCCCGATGTTGGTGACAATTATTATAATTTGGGTTCAAAAGTAATAGCAGGAGATGGCAACCAGACGCAAACAGGAGATGCAATTGCACCTTCCCGTAACAATGCCTGGTATAAAATATATTTCCGAGTAGTTGAATTAATTGAGACAGAAGAGGGAAAATATGAACTGAAAAGTGAATATAGCAATGGAGATGGCAAATACGGATATAACTGGGCTGCTAATGGTTGGTGGAATTTTTCGGGATTGGATGTAACTGAAAGTGACAGAACGTGGTATGTTCCCTATTTGAC
>JBJEMT010000130.1:0-13207 GCA_051879815.1 Suilimivivens sp.
GATGTCTCCGTGGTGGAGCCCATTGCAAATTCATCCATGTTGGTTTTACCTAAAATAACCGCACCTGCTCTTTGTAAATTGAGCACTGCTTCCGAGGAAAAGGTGGGTACAAAATTGCCTAAGATTTTTGAAGAGCAGGTAGTCAAAAGTCCTTCCGTACACATATTGTCCTTAATGGCAACAGGCACACCGGCAAGAGGACCGGTAAGCTCTCCTTCATCGATTTTCTTCTGCACCTCCTGTGCCTGTTTCAAAGCCCCTTCTTTATCCACCGTCACATAACAGTGGTAAGTGCTCTCTGATTTTTCTATCCGGTCAAGGACAGCCTCCGTGGCTTCCCTAACGGTAACTTCCTTCTTTTTGATTGCTGCCGCAAGCTCTACGGCAGTCATGTCAAGTATACTCATTTCTGCCGTCCTCCTATTCAAATGTACGGGGTACTACGAACATCCCGTCTTTTTCTTCCGGTGCATTTTTAAGAATATTTTCTCTGTCATCACCGTTTGTCACTACATCCTCCCGAAATACATTGTGTACGGGAAAAACATGGGACATGGGTTCTACGCCTGTAGTATCCAGCTCGCCCAGTTTATCAATATAATCCAGCATGCTGCCCATATCCTTCTTTGCCTGTTCCTTTTCCTCTTCGGAAAGCTCAAGTTTGGCAAGGATACCTACATATTCAATGGTTTCGTCTGAAATTATGTTTGCCATTTATGAATTCCTTTCTGTCAGTCTCTCGTCATAATAGTTTTCCTTGTTTCCGAAAATATTACTATTAATAATCTACTACTTTCCCCTTTTTTTGTCTACTGTTTTGAGCGCGGAAAAGTGCTGACGATACGACAGAAAAATGATATAATATGGCTACCAATACAGAAAGGACACAAAAGAAATGACAAAGAAGGAACTGGCAATTGCCAACCATGACAAAAAATTCAACTGTGCCCAGGCGGTAGCCTGCTCTTTTGCAAAGGAAGTTGGTGTGGAGGAAAAGGCCCTTTTTCAGGCGGCAGAAGGCTTTGGTCTTGGCATGGGCGGCATGCAGGCAACCTGCGGAGCACTGTCGGGAGCTGTTATGCTGGCAGGCTTTAAGAACAGCGACGGAAAACTCGACGATCCTGCCACCAAGGCAGACACTTATAAGCTTTCAAAAGAAATGGTACAGCGTTTTCAGGAAAAGACGGGAAGTACTGTCTGCAAGGAGCTGAAAGGCACAGAAACCGGAAAAATGCTCTGTTCCTGCCCTGACTGCATCAGATGCGGCGTGGAAGTGGTACAGGAAGTTCTGGGGCTGTAAGATGACACTTTTCTAAACTGGTGTGGCAGTCACCGAATAAAAAGAAGCACCCTATTAAAATGCGCCGCCGGTTCTTAAAGGAACCGGCAGCGCTTTCTATATCTTCCTGTATTTTACTTTATTTTTTCAGGCTGTCCAGATACTTCTTTGTCTCAGCCACAACCACACCGCTCAGTGCCACCATGGCGATCAGGTTGGGGATAGCCATAAGACCATTGAAGATATCGGCAATAGTCCATACCGCAGACACAGTCATGTAAGGCCCGATAAAGATAGCCAGTATGTATACCCATCTGTATCCCTTTACCAGCTTCTGGTTGCCACCGGATAAGTATTCCAGACATCTCTCACTGTAGTAATCCCAGCCGAGAATGGTAGTAAATGCAAAAAATACAAGGCAGATCATCAAAATAAAAGCACAGAGCTGATCAGGGAAAGGAAGCCCCAGCTGGAATGCCTTTGTGGTAACTGCCACACCTTCAAGCCCCATATCCCAGGTACCGGTGATCACAATAGAAAGACCTGTCATGGTACAGATTACAAGAGTGTCAATGATTGTCCCCATCATGGAAACAAGTCCCTGCTTTGCAGGCTCTTCCACCTGTGCCGCTGCTGCTGCAATAGGAGCACTTCCAAGTCCCGCTTCATTGGAGAAAATACCTCTTGCAATTCCCTTCTGCATGGCAACGATCATTGCTCCGAGCATGCCGCCGGCCGCTGCCTTTAAGCCGAAAGCACTCTGCACAATCAGTACGATTGCAGCAGGAATCTTTGTGATATTGCAGATAAGAATGATTAATGCCGTTACCACATACAACACTGCCATAAAAGGTACTACAATCTCCGCTACTTTTGAAATTCTCTTAAGTCCTCCGATAATAACAAGTGCCACACATACGGTAAGAATAATTCCTGCTATGATAACTGCATAGGAATAGTCAAGTCCGAACAGGCTGACAGTGTAAGCACTCTCTGGGTCAAAAAAGTTCTTTACCGCGCTGGTGATACCGTTTACCTGGGTGAAGGTACCGATACCGAAAAGTCCAACACCCACACCAAAGAACGCAAATATTTTGGCAAGCCATTTCCAGTTCTTTCCCATACCTTTCTCGATATAATAAAAAGGTCCGCCGATAATATGACCGTCCTCTGCCACCACACGATACTTCACTGCAAGAAGACACTCAGAATACTTAGTAGCCGTTCCGAGAAGAGCTGCAAGCCACATCCAGAACAAAGCTCCCGGTCCTCCTGCCACCAGTGCGGTTGCCACACCTACAATATTTCCGGTACCGATGGTTGCGGAAAGTGCGGTACAGAGTGCACCAAAGCTTGATACTTCACCATCCCTGCCCGATTTTTCATTGGCAATGATGTGTCTGACAGCCATAGGTAATTTAGTGATCTGCAGGCCTTTCAGCCTGATAGTCAAAAAGATACCTACAGCCAGGATCAGGACGATCAGGGGAATGCCCCATACGAAATCGTCAATTGTGGTTAATACGTTACTGATTGTTTCTAACATTTGTTCTTTCCTCTCGTTTAGTATTTTTTATAGACCGGTTATAGTCCGGTTACAGCAAAAAAAGAGCCGATATAAAAATATCAGCCCTCCAAAGAGTAGAACATGCATATAAATGCTCTGTCCTTTTGCCTGAGAGATTGGCAGTTTCCTGCCGTACACCTTCGGCGCCCTGTCTGTCAGGGACTCTCCAGAGTCTGAAAAACTATGATTTCTTCACAGCCTTTCAATCAACAGACAGTACTATACCATATTTATATTTGTTGTGCAATACAGCAGCTATACATTTTGTACTCTTACTCCATTTTGCTTATTTTAAGCAGATTTCCCGATACATGGTCTACCTGATGGAAGGAGTTTTCTACTTCCCCTGTTACTTTTTTCTGAGTATCTGCTTCCTGTACGATCTGGGTTGCCTGATTCAGAGTGTTCTCTACAAGCTGCTGCATTTCCTTTATCATTTGCAGAACTTTTTCCCCATGCAATGCCGTATCCTCACTGGAAGCGGAAACTTCCTTTGCCATACTGCTTGACTGGCTTTGGAGTGTTCCAAGACTTTCGGCTTCTTTCTCCACCTCGTGAAGTTTTTTGATTCCCTCCGCAATATTATTTATATTCGCCTGATTGGAGGAGCGAACCTCATGCAGAAGAGAAAAGATTCTGTGAAGGATATCGGCAATGGCATCACTTGCCTGTTTGGAATCATCTGCAAGCACCCGTACTTCCTCTGCCACTACGCTGAAGCCTTTTCCCATATCTCCCGCTCTTGCCGCTTCAATGGAAGCATTCAGTGCAAGAAGATTTGTCTGTTTTGTAATCTGTGCAATGGTATTGGCAAACTCTGAAATCTCCTTCATGCCATCTTCAAGGCTCCTGATCGAATCCTCCGTCTGGTGAGCCGATTTTTCAATCACCTGCATATCGTCTGTAGTCTTTCCCATCAGTCCGATATAGCCTTCCATCTTCTCTGTAGTTTCCTGTGAGATCTTAAGCATCTTTGAGGTATTATCCGCGATCACATCCACAGTCTGATTCAGTTCTCCCATGGAAACACATACCGAATCCGTAAACTGGAAGCTGCTGTTGCAGTCATCAAGTGCAGCCTGTGCTGATTTTGTAATGACATCATTGGTATCCGCAAAGCCCTCAATGCAGTCTTTCAGCTTGTCCACAACATTGCTCAGCTCCCCGGATGCCTGATTACATTGCTCCACAAGATCCGCCGTCTTTGTGGTATCAGCCAGTTTCACAAGCATATTATGGGATACATCCGCAATCTTGACACAGATGATGCTCATCACCGCTGCCTCTATTAAAAAGCCAACGGAGCGGCTTACAAACCAGACAAAATTGGTTTCAAACTCTGCCTGCAATACATTCAAAGAGCGGAAATATAAAGAAACAACCAACATAACAAAACTGATAACGGATATCCGAAGTGTAAACTTTTTGTCATAATAAAAAATACTGAATACCATAGCAAGCCCATAGGTCATATAAATACCGATGGTGGCATTGGTCGCCATCAGCGCTACCAGTCCTCCCAGTGCCAGTGTACTGACATATTTCATCACGGTAACAGGTGCATTCAGCCTGTAGGCAATTGTCGGTCCTATGGTAACTACAAGCCCTATCAGTGTAAGCACCAGTAAATCCTTAATCTCAGACTGAAATAACCCCACTACAGACATCAGCATGATCGCCGGAAATACCAGAATCAGCCATCTTAAAGCTTTTACCGCTGTTTTGGTCACCCTTACATCATTTTCATAAAAAAAATTTCCCTCCATAAATTTACCCCTCTTCTCCTGCTGTTTCAAAATTTCATATCTCTTTTAGCGCCAAAAAACAAAAACAGAATAAAAAAGTCCTGATATCCTCTGATTCAGAATATCAGGCACTGCGTCTTTGCGTCCGGCTTTTATTCTAAAAGTAGTATTATAAATTTATTATAGATTTTGCGTTTCTCTCTGTCAATGACTTCCTACATGGTATTTTCCTTCCCTCTGTTCCCATAACTTTCAACCGAATTCTAATCTGTTCTGGGTTCTCCTCCCTGGCGGATGCCAAATTTCTCTCTCATGGCAAGGAGCCTCTCCACCTGCTCCTTTGTCAGTTTATTCTGTTTGCCGATGACCTTTTCCGTCAGCATCAAAATATTGGCATAGTATTCCATGGATTCCAGCCTGTAATATGCTGCATATGCGTCTTCTGCCCAGGTAACGGCACCGTGGTTGGCAAGCAGTACCCCGTTATGGGTATGGCAGTATGGTGCGATGGCCTCCGGCACTTCCTCAGAGCCAAGTTCCGCATAAGGGGCTATGGGCACATTTCCAAGGGTGATCACCGCTTCTGCCAATACAGGAGTATCCAGTGGAATACCCGCTATGGCAAAGCAGGTACAAATCGGCGGATGGGCATGACAGACGGACCGGATTGCCGGATTCTCCCTGTAGGCCCGCAGATGCATCTTAAGCTCGGAAGAAGGTTTCCGCTTTCCCTCCAGGATGTTGCCGTCAAGATCCACCTTTACCAACATACTCTTTTTCATGAAACCTTTGGATACGCCGGTGGGAGTCGCCCATACCTCGTTATCTCCGGTCTTAATGGAAATATTGCCGTCATTGGCTGCCACAAAATTTCTCACATACATCCGCTGTCCGATATCAATAATGGCTTTTTTTGCCTGTTTTGCCGTCATGTAAGGGATTTCGTTTCCTGTCATTTGCCAATGCCTTCTTTCTTTTGTCTGATTTCTTTTAGTGACTCTTTAAATGGTGCTCTGGCAATGCCGTATTCGGTCACAATGGCGGTGATCAGCTCATGGTCCGTCACATCAAAGGCAGGGTTAAATACCTTGATTCCTTCAGGTGCCATTCTCTCCTTATACCACATTTCCGTCACTTCCTTTGCCGGACGCTGTTCAATCTTAATTTCATCTCCTGTAGGAGTATCATAGTCAATCGTAGAAGTGGGCGCACAGACATAGAAGGGAACTCCATACCGCTTTGCAACCGTAGCCACCACCGAGGTTCCGATCTTGTTGGCTGCATCTCCGTTGGCAGCCACTCTGTCACAGCCTACAAACACCGCGTTGACCCAGCCGTTTTTCATAACCATTGCCGACATATTGTCACAGATAAGGGTGACATCCACACCCGAAGAATAAAGTTCATAGGCAGTAAGCCTTGCCCCCTGCAAAAGTGGTCTTGTCTCATCTGCAAAGACATGGAAGTTATAGCCTCTCTCCTGTCCGAGATAGATGGGTGCTGTCGCTGTTCCGTACTTACTGGTGGCAAGCTGTCCTGCGTTACAGTGGGTAAGAATACCGTCCCCCGGCTTCACAAGACTTAAACCGTATTCCCCGATTGTCTTACAGACCCGGATATCCTCCTCTTTGATAGCCACAGATTCCTGGTGCAAAATTTCCACTACCTCAGGAACTGTTTTCCCTTCCTCTCTTCCGGCCTTCAAACAAACTCTTTCCATTCGGTTGAGCGCCCAGGAAAGATTCACTGCAGTGGGGCGGGACGAATTCAAAAATCCCTTCTGCTCCTTAAACTTCTCATAAAATGCTTCAAACTCCATGGAACTGCCGCCTTCCTTCGCAATTCCCTTTGACAATACATAGATTCCGAAAGCAGCTGCCACTCCGATTGCCGGTGCACCACGCACCTGTAACAGATAAATGGCATCCCAGATCTCCTGTGCTGTATGGAGCCTGATAATTTCTGTCTTACCCGGCAGTTTCGTCTGGTCAATAATTACGACACTGCTGTCAGAATCATCCAGATCCACGGTTTCATATTCCATAATGTTTTTGCTCATGATTTTTTGTTCCAAAGTATTCATAACTTCAGAACTTTCCTCCTTCCGCTTCCTGTTTCTTCTTTGCATCAATCGCTTCCATGATCACCATGATAACACATAGAAACACCGCAAAAAAGGACACAGTATTTTCTACTTTGTCATTAAAGCGCTTCACTCTTTTCTGAAGCTTCTTATTTCTTTTCTTCGCCAGTTTTTTCTTCTCTTTTTCTCTTTTTGATGCATCTGTCATTTTTGTTGACTCCTTTGGTCTATGTCATCGGTTACCTCACCGAAAAGTTTATATCCTAAGTATAAGATGAACATTGCATTTTTACAATAAGAATCAATTCTTGACCGAAATTCACATAATATATAAAATATGCACAGGAGGATTATCATATGAAACCGGAAGAATTATTGTGTATCTTATCACGAGCCGCAAAACTGAAAACAACGACACGCCACTGCTATACGTCGGACAACCGTAAAGAGAGTGTTGCCGACCACAGCTTTCGTATCGCGTTAATGGCAATGCTCCTCTCCGGCGAGGAAGAATTTCGGAATATGGATATGAACAAAGTGATCCGCATGTGTCTGATCCATGATCTCGGGGAAGCCTTTACCGGGGATATTCCTTCCTTTGAAAAAACTCCATCGGATTCAGAGAGAGAAACTGCTCTTTTCCTTGACTGGATTAACAGTTTTCCCACTCCCCAGAAAGAAGAATGGCTTTCCCTTTTTGATGAGATGGAAAGCCTTGCTACTCCTGAAGCTAAAACATATAAAGCGCTTGACAAGCTGGAAGCCGTCATTTCCCACAACGAATCGGATCTCTCTACCTGGCTGCCATTAGAATATGACCTGCAGCTTACTTACGGGAAAGAAAATGTGGAATTTTCAGAGTATTTGAAAGTATTAAGTAACTGTATAGATCAGTGGACAAAGAGAAAGATTGAGACTCATTCTTAATCCCTTTGCCTATTTTGTACTTGTATTATTTAGCTGTGATGTCAGCATATTCCCCTTTACATGCCCTGAGGAGATCCTCCGGCTTTAATTCAATCTGGGAGCCGATCCGCCCGCCGCTGACAATGATGGTTTCCTGTTGTTTTGCGGATTCGTCCAGTCTGGTCACAAACTGCTTTTTCATGCCGATTGCCGTACAGCCACCCCGTATGTAGCCGGTGATTCCATTGATATCCTTCACATGGATCATGGCAACTGACTTTTCACCTACGGACTTTGCCGCCTTCTTCAAATCCAGTTCCTCCGCAATGGGGATAACAAAGACAAAATAATTCTTACTGTTTCCCACGGTTACCAGCGTCTTATATACTTTTTCATAAGGCAGGGAAAGCTTGTCCGCAATCTGCATCCCATCAATAAATTCATCACATTCATAGGTATAGTGGTTAAAAGGAATTTTCTCCTTTTCCAGAATACGCATAGCGTTGGTCTTCACTTCTTTATTTTTTGCCATCTCTATCACCTCGCGCCTATTATATCTCTGCAAAGCACAGTCTTTTTTCACTCCATCAGGACTGCTTATTTTCCGTTCACAAAAATGCACACGCTGCGTCCCTGCATTCTCACTTTGTTATCCGTAAGTCTCAGCATTTTCTTTTTATCCGGGATATAAGAAGACAGATATTGACCGCTTGTATCTGCCGCCACATACCAGCTTTCACTCTCCATCAGGGGAGGCAAACAAAATTCCTGTTCCTCCCAGAATACATTGACAGCCAGGCAGACAATATCATCCCGTTTATCCCTTTCATTTTGTCCTGCATAAATAATACGGAGTATCCTGGTATTTTCGTCTGCGCCCTGCACAGTTATTTCAGGAAGTCCAATCCTGCTTGAACCCATATTTTTTCTCAGTACCGGGTGAGCTTTTCTGAAAGCAGTCATATATTTACAAAAAGCAAAATGGTCTTTATTCTTTTTCTGATCTTCCCAGTTCAGCCAGGAAATTTCATTGTCCTGGCAGTAGGCGTTGTTATTTCCGAACTGGGTATTTAAAAATTCGTCTCCCGCATAAAACATAGGAGTTCCGCGGCTGCACATTAACACGGCAAAAGCGTTTCTGGCAAGCTTCTTTCGAAGAGAGAGAATTTCCTCATCATCCGTCTCACCTTCCACACCGCAATTCCAGCTCCGGTTATCGTCTGCTCCGTCCGTATTGTTCCAGCCGTTGGCCTCATTGTGCTTTTCGCTGTAGGAATACATATCCCAGAGAGTAAATCCGTCATGACAGTTCAGGAAATTCACGGAAGCATTCTCTCCCCTGTGCTTCGGATCATAGATATCCTTAGAGCCTGTGATCCTGTCCGCAGCAACCTGCCACATGCCAAAGTCACCCTTTAAAAAGTTTCTTAAATCATCCCGGTACCTTCCGTTCCACTCCGCCCAGCGGCTAAAGGAAGGAAAACTTCCAACCTGATAAAGTCCGCCTGCATCCCAGGCTTCCGCAATCAGCTTGATATTACCAAGAATGGGATCAAAAGCAAGACTCTGCAACAGAGGCGGCTTGCTCATAGGAGAACCGTCTTCATTTCTTCCAAGGATTGATGCCAGATCAAACCGGAAACCATCGATATGATAGACTGTCGTCCAGTATCTGAGAGATTCCAGTATCATCTGGTGCACAATGGGATGATTGCAGTTCAAAGTATTGCCGCAGCCGCTGAAATTATAATATTTCCCCTCCGGTGTCAACAGATAGTAAATATTGTTGTCATATCCCTTAAAGGAAAAACAGGATCCCATTTCATTTCCTTCTGCCGTGTGATTGAACACCACATCAAGAATGCATTCTATTCCGTTCTCATGAAGCTCTCTGATCATTTCTTTTAATTCGGTACCTTCTCTGTTATATTCCAGGCTGGAAGTATAACTGGTATTCGGAGCAAAGAAACTGACTGTATTGTAGCCCCAGTAATTCATCACCGGTTTTCCATCGACCTCCCGGTAGTCCTTCATTTCATCAAATTCAAAAATGGGCATCAGTTCCACCGCATTGATGCCGAGCTCCTTCAGATAAGGGATTTTTTCCCGAAGACCTGCAAAGGTACCGGGATATTTGACGCCGGAAGAAGCATGCTTTGTAAAACCTCTAACATGCATCTCATATATGATCAGATCCTCCATGGGAATCAGCGGCTGTCCGTTTCCCTTCCAGTCAAAATCGTCCCTGACCACTCTCGCCTTATAGACAGCATCTCTCTTGCGGGGCGTCCCCCACACACTTTGTCCTGTCACCGCTTTTGCATAAATATCGAGCAGCACATTTTTTTTATCAAAAAGGAGTCCCGCTTTCGGATCATAGGGGCCATCCAAACGATAGGCATATTCAAAGTCCTGAATATTGAGTCCGAAAACGATCATGGAATACACCTTTCCGATCTTGTAATTTTCCGGGAAAGGCAGCACAGCATAGGGTTCTTCCTCCATGCGATGATATAAAAGCAGTTCACAGGAAGTGGCTCCATAAGAATATACCGTAAAATTCACACCACAGGGAATAGCGGTAGCTCCGTTCACCTCATACATTCCGGGTCTCACCTCAAACCCGTTGATCACATCCATGGGAATCATGTGGATTCTGGTCATGGGCGCAATCAGCTTGTTATCCTCCGGCGACTTGTTCGCATTCTTTTTTCGTGTTTCCATCTCTTTTGTCGTCTCCTGTTTTCTTTATTCTTGCTCCTGAAAAAAAATGACTTCCATTATCTGTCCCCTATTTTCCATTTTCCAAATGAGACCGGAGCCTGTCCCTTTTTATGTATCCCGATCATCTTTTCCATCCATATCATATCATACCATGTATCAAATTTATAGCCACTTTCATGGAAAGTACCCACAAAGGAAAATCCCATTTTCTCATGGAAATGCTGACTGTCATCGGTCAAAAAGGGATCCTCGCATCTTGGCACCGCAATACAGGCATTCATATTTAAAATTCCCATTCCCCGCAGGGCTTTTTCAAGCGCCTCATATAGCACTTTCCCAATCCCCTTTCTGCGATATTCCTGCCTGATGTACACCGTTGTCTCCACAGACCAGTCATAGGCGCTTCTTTCTTTAAAGGTTCCCGCATAGGCATAACCCAATATTTTATTATCCTCGTCAACTGCTTTGATATAGGGAAATCTGGAAGAAATTCTTTTAATTCTTCCCCTGAATTCCTCCACAGACGGCACTTCGGTTTCAAAAGAAATTGCCGTGCCTGTTACATAAGGCGCATAAATAGCAAGAATTTCCTCTGCATCCGCTGTTGTCACTCTTTCAATTTTCATCTTAATTGCTCTCCTTAATCACAAAGTTTTTCGCCTAAATATGTACAAATGTGTATGTATGGTTGACCATCTACTCTTTCCAATATAAAATAAAATCGTTTTCAAGCAGTTCCAGTGCTTCACTATACTTTTCAATAACGGTCAGAACCTGCTTACTGTCCAGTGCATTCTCCGTGCGCTTCATAATCTGTATCACCTCTCCAAGCTGACTGATACGACTATTATTTACAGCATACCCCTGTAAAATGTATTGCTTCAAGACAGAATTTGCCCATTTTCGAAACTCTACGCCGCGCCTTGATTTGACACGATAACCGACAGAGATAATTACATCAAGATTATAATGTTCTATCTCTCGTTCAACTTTTCGTCCTCCCTCGTTTTGAACTGTCGCAATTTTTGCGACAGTTGAGCTGTCCAGTTCTTCTTTTAAGGCATTGTTAATATGCTTGCCAATCGTTTTAACATCTCTGTCAAACAATTCCGCCATTTGGTTTCTGTTAAGCCATACCGTCTCCTGCTCAATCGGAACCGATAATGCCACTTTCCTGTCTTCCGTTTCAAATAATACAATTTCATTCGTTTTCATTTGTGTAAAACCCCCAATTCCCTATCTAACTTATTTCTTCATGGTCCAATACCCATTATAAGCATATCCGTCATTAGTCCCCACCATCAGATGTTCTGACTTGGTGAAACCGAATCCCTGTACTGCACTGATTCTCTCTATTGCATAAATGGGCACCTTTGTAATGATCTCCTCGCAGTGAAACAATTCAAAGGACGGTCTGACGATAAGCGATAAGATACCAAGGAGTCTGTCCTTTACTTCATATTCACTTTTCACATCAAGACGCAAAACTCCCATATCATTAAATGCATCCTCTGATACGCGATGAAATAACTCCACCGTGCCAATTGCTCTTGAAACCGCCTTATCTACAATCGTAAATCTGACAAACCATTTCTCCCTGTAAGAATCCAGCCAGAATCTGATTGCTTCCTGCATTCTCTCTTCTGTCGGATAGTAAAAATTGTCTCCATCACAATTATCACTGTTAAAAAACGGCAGGGCATTCTTGTCGCTGTAGACTTCCAGCAGATCCTTCGCATCTTTTTCCTCAACAAAACGCAGCAAATAATTCTCGTCCTCAAAAACAGGACATTTCTCATATACGTCTGACATAATAATGATTTCCTCCTTAACAATTCCAGCTCGCTTGTATAGAACATATGTTTGATTTTATTGTATCACACCTTCTGTTATATGACAACTAAAAGTTCAAAATTTCGAACAGATTTGTATTTTTATTTAGTGTACAAAAAAGTGGTTTTACAACATATTTTTATATTATTCCTGATGAAATCCATACTTTCTGATCCCCAAAAGCCAGACCGCCATGGAAATTTTCTGTGGCATCAGCTTGGTAAAAACATGCTCATTCTTCACATACAGAGAACAGACTGACATATCCTTTCCCTTTTTTGCATCTTTTAGCGCAGTTCTTGCAACTTTTCCCGCAGATACCATGCCGGGATATTTCACTTTTCTTCCGTTCATCTCTTTCACAAGCAGTTCTGTGTCAACCCAGCCCGGACAGACAGCTGTCACTGTGATTTTCTTACTCTTAAGTTCCGCATGTAGCGCTCTGGAATAGCTTCTCACAAATGCCTTCGTAGCCGCATACAAATTAAGATAGGGAAGAGGCTGGAAGGAGGAAGCCGAGGAGATATTTAAAATCTTGCTTCCTTTTTGCATGTAGGGAACGCAGACAGCGCACAGTGTGGCAACAGTGCTGCAATTTACAGAAATGATCTTTTCAATCTCTTTTGTCGTAAACTCCTTGTAAGCCCCCATCTTGGCAATACCGGCATTGTTGATGAGATATGTCACTACCGGCTTTTCCTCTACAAGCATTTTTTCAATAGAGCGTACCTCTTCCGGATTTGACAGGTCTTTAGAAATGGCAATCACTTTATCTCCAAACTCTTTTTTAAGTGCAACCAGCTTCGTCTGATTTCTGGCAATTGCCCAGATCTCATCCACATTCTCCAAGATCATCAATCTTGTAAATTCTCTGCCGATACCGCCGCTTGCACCTGTAATAATTGCTATCCTCTTTTTCACTTTCCGTACCTCTCCTTATCCTTCAAAAAATCTTTCCTATCCCCACGGATTCCCTGCTGATACTTTTCTGGGCGATACATCTGATGATTTATGCCAATTCAGAAACCATTCTGAATAATGACCGTTTTTTCTCTCCTTATATGAGGAAA
>JBJEMT010000131.1:0-3224 GCA_051879815.1 Suilimivivens sp.
TTCGATCTGCACTTTTTCTTTCTATTAACAGTTATCAGTGAATAAAAAGTTTATGAATTGAAATGCAAAAACTGCAATCCTCATTGATTCAAGGATTGCAGTTTTCTCATCTCTCTTTATTAGTATATAAACAACTGTGTCCAGTAGTTTGTTCCGTTTGCGTCCTGATAATGTCCCACACCAATCTTGGTATATTTGGGATTTAAAATATTAGCCCTGTGTCCCTCGCTGTTCATCCATGCCTGCATGACAGCTTCCGGTGATTTCTGACCATATGCAATATTTTCACCGGCACCACGGTAGCTTACTCCCTGTTCCTTCAGAGCTGTGGCAAACTGGCTGCCGTTTGGTCTGGTGTGAGAGAAAGACTGCTTAATTTCTTTCGCCCGTACAAGAGCTGCTGCTTCTGTATTGACATCAATTGTCAATGCGGGAAGTCCTGCCTTGGCTCTCTCTTCGTTGACCAGTCTCACCACCTGATGAGCCAGACTCTCTTCTACAGCTTCCTCGGAATTATCTGTTCCGGGCACATCAGGCTTTCCTGCCTCCGGTATACTTGGATTACTCGCTTCCGGAATATCTGGATTTTCCATATCCGGAGTCTCGGGGGTTCCTGTTTCCGGCAGCTGAGGTGCATTACCACCCGGTATGTTTATTCCGGGAACGCAGCTTCCAAAATTGAGTTTTCCCAGTTCTTCCTCTATCTGGGAAAAAATATCCTTCAACTCTTCACAGTTTCCTGCATTTCCCACAATTACAGCATAACCGTCCCTTTGAAGCTTATCTGCAAGGGAACTGCTTTCGCTTGCCTTTACGGAAAGCGGAGCGGCTGCTGTTGCCACTGTAAGTGCTGTTGCAATTGCATATAAAGATGTTTTTCTCATGTTACCTCCTGTTCTGAAATAACTCCTTTTGAAATTATTTCATTTTTATTAAATTTGTTACAATTTTGTTACAATCCAATAGTAACATATCAATTTAATAAAAGATACAGGAAGTAACTGGAAACAGCGATACCCCCTTTTATTGATCGCTCTGTTCCCCGTTAAATAATTCCTTTGCTTCTTCTACATAAAGTGCCGCATTCCGTTTATTTGCTTCTGTTTCTTCTTTTGTCACAGTTCGTTTCACTGTGCCCGGACTCCCAACTACCAGAGAATTATCGGGTATTACCGTATTCTTTGTTATAAGAGTGCCTGCCCCAATGACACAGTTCTCTCCTATCACAGCACCATTAAGCAGTATGGCACCCATTCCGATCAATGTATTATCGCCTACCTTTCGGCAGTGAACCACAGCTCCGTGACCAACAGTCACACCGTCTCCAATCTCCAGAATATCTCCTTTGTCCACATGGAGGACACAGTTATCCTGTATATTAGTGCGCTTTCCGATGATAATCTCAGCATGCTCCGCGCGGACAGTAGCATTGTAAAAAACGCTGCTTTCCTCTCCGATTGTCACATTTCCTTTTACAATTGCTCCTTCTGCGATAAAAATGCCAGGCAAATTTTCTGACACCGGTCTCATAATCATCTCTCCTTCTGTCGTTTCACTTCTCATATTTCTGCTCAAAAACTTCCCTCGAGGGTATAGGCAGGCATTTCCGCCTTTATATACCCTCCTTCCGCCGTTTCACTGCTTATATTTCCGCTCAAAAACTTCCCTCGAGGGTATAGGCAGCCATTTCCGCCTTTATATACCCTCCTTCCGCCGTTTCACTGCTTATATTTCCGCTCAAAAACTTCCCTCGAGGGTATAGGCAGCCATTTCCGCCTTTATATACCCTTCCGCCGTTTACTTCACATATTACAAGAATCATTTCTTACACCAAGGAGCTCAATCAATTGGGATTCGTATTATTCCATAACTATATCATACATTTTCTGTATATAATTTTTAAATGCAATGTTATCGCTTAACAATCCATTTTTTAGTTTATCAGATGTATTAAGAGCCAGGTCAAACTGCTGTTGCGTAATATCACAATTTTTTAATGCATTTTGAAGTTCATCCATATCATCTTCTATAATAGTTCCATCCGGATAGACAACTAAATCAAGGTATAAATCATAAAAATATGGAACTCCATCTTTATCATAACCTTGTTCTGCAATCATATCTATGTAACATACCTGTATTTCACATTTATCATTCATCATAACGGTAATACAATAGTAATCCTTTTCAGGCATTATAGTTAGCCATTGATAATTATTATCACATACAATCAAATCTTTTCCATTATACTTCCAAATCTGCGGTTCAGACACTTCATGTATATTTAATATACCTACATATCCTGAATAATCAGCAGTATCCACTACTTTCCCAACTCTGTTTTTTGCAATAATGCACTTCCATTCATCATAAGTTATTCTACATCTATACATATACCCACACTTCCAAATTCTAAGTTTTCTGTGTCTTTTGCCCATCTTCTTGCCCTTCGGGCAAGAGGCATCCCTCGCTCTAAAGAGCTCAATCAATTCAATGTTTTCTATCTCCAAAAGTGAGTATTCATAAGCCTTTTATTCTATTTCATACAATCTGACCGCCGAGCTCTTGTCAGGCTCTCCGTCATCCCATACATGGTCGCCTGTTGTGACCAGACGGACTTTCCCCTCTTTTCCGGTATAAAAATACATAACTCTTCCCTTCAGCCGATGACAGGAAAGCAAATTCAAATCCATATCCAGCACATAGACATAGCTTCCCTTGATTGCATAGAGAAAACAGCAATTCTTAGCATCACGGTGAACGAAAAGCCTGTCAGCCTCTTTCAGCTCCTTCATTCCGCTTTCTACTTCATGAGTTTTCAGATTTATCTTCCTGTTGCCGAAATAAATGCAGTCCGTCTCTTCACAATAGGCATACTTAAAACCAAAGACATCCTCATTCAGAGTAATTTCTTCCCTGCGCAGAAGCTTAAGATCCCGGTCAAAGAAACAGGCACAGCATATCTCTTCTTTGGATTTTTTTACACAAATAACTCTGAGATCCAGAATTCCGTTTTCCGTAATCACAGGAATTTTTTCCTCACAACTCCAGAACGCGTCTTCCCGGTCAATTTCTTCATAATGATAAACGGCGACAATATTCTTTTCTCCGACGGTTTTTCCTGACGTCGCAAGATCAACTTTTCTTAGTTCATCTCCTTTGTAAGTACCGTACCTGCCGAAATATTCATACCGCCCCTGATCCACCACGCTCCTTGTGTAAAC